>NZ_JBSGBY010000237.1:0-11747 GCF_053601505.1 Nocardia sp. NPDC004722 | reverse complement strand
GGATCGCCCGGGTAGATGCCCGCGACGCGGCGCAACTGGGCGACCGTGGCGGCGGCGCAGCCTAGGGCTGGGGGCCGACACGACAGGCGAACTCGCGTGTGCGGCGCGGACACTCAGCGCGGTTCGGGTCTCTCAGAGCCGTTCGATGATGGTGGCGTTGGCCAGTCCGCCCGCCTCGCACATGGTCATCAGCCCGTACCGGCCGCCGGTCTGCTCGAGGTGGTTGAGCATGGTGGTCAGGATGCGGGTGCCCGACGCGCCGAGCGGATGCCCCAGCGCGATCGCGCCGCCGCGCGGATTCAGCTTCGCCGGGTCCGCGCCGAGTTCGTGCGCCCAGACCAGCGGAACCGGCGCGAACGCCTCGTTCACCTCGAACGCGTCGATGTCGTTGATGGACAGCCCCGCCCGCGCGAGCGCCTTGCGGGTGGCCGGGATGACGGCGGTCAGCATGAGCAGCGGATCGTCCCCGGTGACTGCGAAGGAATGGAACCGCGCCCGGGCGCGCAGCCCGAGCTGGGTCGCCTTCTCCTCGCTCATGATGAGCGCGGCCGACGCGCCATCGGTCAAAGGTGAGGAGTTACCTGGAGTGATGGACCAGTCGATTTCCGGGAATCGAGCCTTGAATTCGGCGTCCACGAAGGCGGGCTTCAGCCCGGCCAGGCCCTCGACGGTGGTGCTCGCGCGAATGGTCTCGTCCGCGGTGAGGCTGCCCGCGGGGATCAATTCGTCGTCGAACCCGCCGGATGCGGCCGTGGCCGCGGCCAATTGGTGCGAGCGGGCCGCGAACTCGTCCAGGGCGGCCCGATCGAACTTCCAGCGCGCCGTGATCACCTCGGCGGCGATACCCTGCTGGATCAGCCCGTTCGGGTAGCGATGCGCGAGCGGCCCGCGGTTGGCGTCCTTTCCCTGCGCGCTGGAGAACATGGGCGCCCGCGACATGGATTCCACCCCGCAGGCGATGGCGATGTCATAGGCCCCCGCCAGCACGCCCTGTGCGGCGAAATGCGCGGCCTGCTGTGAGGATCCGCACTGCCGATCGACCGTTGTGGCGGGCACCGACTCGGGAAAACCGGCCGCCAGCGCCGCCGTCCGCGAGATATTGAACGCCTGCTCACCGCTCTGCGTTACGCAACCGCCGATCACATCATCGATGAGTTCCGGATCGATCCCGGTGCGCTCGACCAGGCTCGCCAGCACCTGCGAGAGCAGCGTGGCCGGATGCACTTCCGACAGTCCGCCACCGCTTTTCCCCTTCCCCGAGGGCGTGCGGACGGCGTCGACGATGACGGCGGAGGTCATGGCATCTCCTAGTTCCTGCTGGACAGACCAAACGTGAATTCCGGTTAACATAAGCACTGTACCGCACGGCAGGCGCGCCGTCAGCCGCCCATTTATTCAGCTCCTGCTAAGGGTGATTTGGATTGCTAGCCTGTTGCCGTGACTGCCATCAGCGATCGAAAACAAGACCCGTTCTGGGGTCTCGAGATGCGGCTGTCCGTGGTGCTCTCCGCGCTGGCCGGGTTCATCGGCGCGGCCGCGTACGCCCATTCCGAGGGGTACTTCGTCACCTTCATGACCGGCAATACCGAGCGCGGCATCCTCGGCCACTTCGCCGGTGACCACACCCTGGCCTTCGGCGCGGCCGCGATCATCGCCTGCTTCCTGGCGGGCGTTTTCGTGGCATCGATTTGCCGGCGCTACTGGTGGACCAATCACCCGCACGGGGCGACCATGCTCACCACCGCGGCCCTGCTGGTGGCCGCCACGGTCGACAACATCCTGGGTGAGCGGGGCATCGGCCTGATTCCGATCCTGTTCGTTGCGTTCGGGATGGGCGCGATCAACACCTCGTTCGTGAAGAACGGCGAGGTGTCCATCCCGGTCACGTACGTCACCGGCACGCTGGTGAAGCTCGCCCAGGGCATCGAGCGGCACATCGCGGGCGAGGACACGGCCCGCGGCTGGCTCGGCTATGCGGTGCAGTACTTTTCGTTCGCGCTGGGCGCGCTCATCGGTGGTGTGGTCTCGCTGCTGGTCTCGGGTACCTACATGCTCGATGCGGCGTTCATGGGTTCGCTGCTGGTGGCCAGCTATACCTGGCGGGCCGATATCCGATGGGTGCGGCGTCATGACCGGCTCACCGCGAGCAGCGACTGAGGTCGCCGGTGACCGGGGGTTGAATCACGTCACAGCCGCGCAACACTCGGCTAATTAAGCGCAAATGGAACGAACCGGTCCTATTCTGCTGAACATGACAACCACCAAAGAGGGTTACGAAGGGCCGGTTCATGCGCTGGCCCGTAGTGCGTGGCAGTCGATCCTGGTCACCGGCATTCTCTCGGTGGTGCTGGGCATCCTGGTGCTCGTATGGCCCGGACCCACCCTGGTCGTCGCCGGTGTCCTGTTCGGCATCTATCTGCTCGTATCGGGTGTTTTCCAGCTGATCGCGGCCTTCGGGCTACATGTCAGCACTTGGATGCGGGTGCTGTCGTTCATTACCGCGATCCTGTCGTTCATCCTGGGATTCTTCTGCTTCCGCAACGAGTTCCAGGCCATCGGCCTGCTGGCGCTGTGGATCGGTATCACCTGGATCTTCCGTGGTACCGCGGTGCTGGTGGCGGCGATGTCGGATGCGGTCCCGGGCCGGGGCTGGCAGATCCTGTTCGGCATCCTGCTCATCGTCGGTGGTGGTCTGCTGATCGTGGAGCCGTTCCGCTCGATCACCGCGCTGGTCGTGGTGGTGGGCTGCTGGCTCATCGCGATCGGCGTGTTCGAGGTGATCTCGGCCTTCCAGGTCAAGAGCAACGCCAAGAACGTTCCGACCGGAGTCTGACGACGCGACAGCCGACGGCGGCCGCCCACCCGGGCGGTCGCCGTTTTCTATTGTCGGACAGGGATTCTCAGCGCAGCCGTTTGGGCCGCTTGTCCATCAGCCGCAGGATCAGCGGAGTGAAGATCAGCTGCATGGCCAGATCCATCTTGCCGCCCGGCACCACGATGCTGTTGGGCCGCGACATGAACGAATCGTGCAGCATGGACAGCAGATACGGGAAATCGATCACCTTCGGGTCGGCGAAGCGGATCACCACGAAACTCTCGTCCGCGGTCGGAATCGTGCGCGCGGTGAAGGGATTCGAGGTGTCGACCGTCGGGACCCGTTGAAAGTTCACATAGGTCCGCGAGAACTGCGGGCAGATGTGCTTCACATAGTCGGGCATGCGCCGCAGGATGGTGTCGATGATGGCCTCGCTGGAGTAGCCGCGTTCGTGCTTGTCGCGGTGCACCTTCTGAATCCACTCCAGATTGATGATCGGCACGACACCCACCAGCAGGTCGGCGTAGCGGGCCACATCGATCTCCTCGCAGACCGCCGCGCCGTGCAGGCCCTCGTAGAACAGCAGATCGCTGCCGGGCGCGAGCTCCTGCCACGGCGTGAAGGTGCCCGCGGGCTGGCCGAACGGTTTGGCCTCGTCGTCATCGTGCAGATAGCGCCGCACCGCGCCGACACCGGCCTCCCCGTAGTCGCGGAACAGCGTCTCCAGCTCGCTGAGCAGATTCGCCTCGGGCCCGAAATGCGAGAACGTCTCATTGCGTTGCTGTTCGGCTTCCGCCATGGCCAGCTTCATCTCGTTGCGGTCGTAGCGATGGAACGAATCCCCTTCCACGATGGCCGCATTGATCCCCTCGCGGCGGAAGATCTCCTGGAAGGTTCGCGTGACGCTGGTCGTCCCCGCACCGGACGACCCGGTGATCGCGACCACGGGATGTTTGACCGACATGGCACCTCTCTTCAGTGACGCGACGCGCGGAACAGCGAGCGCGAACCGAACAGGGACGCGTCGAAGCTGGGCCCCTCGTCCGGTTCGCGGTGATAGCGCTCGATCCGCTCGACCTCGTTGCGGGATCCGAAGATGAACGGAATCCGCTGGTGCAGCTCCTCGGGCCGCACGTCGAGTACCCGCTCGTGCCCGGTGCTGGCCGCGCCCCCGGCCTGCTCCACGATGAAGGCGATCGGGTTCGCGCCGTAGAGCAGCGAAACCCGGCCCGGCCGTTCGGGATTGCGGGTGTCGCGCGGGTACATGTAGAGCCCGCCGCGGGTGAGGATGTGGAAGGTGTCGGCCACGAGCGAGGCGACCCAGCGCATATTGAAGTCGCGCCCGCGCGGGCCGTCCCCGCCTTGCAGGCATTCGTGGACGTAGCGGCGCACCGGGCGTTCCCAGAATCGCTCGTTGGCGGCATTGATGGCGAACCCGGAGGTGTCGTCGGGAATGCGCATGCGCGGGTGGGTGAGCACGAATGCGCCCACCTCGCGGTCGAGGGTGAAGCCGTCCACCCCGTTGCCCGTGGTCAGCACCAGCATGGTCGCCGGTCCGTAGAGGGTGAAGCCCGCGCACACCTGCTGTACACCCGGCTGCAGGAAGTCCGTGCCCGTGGCCTCCCGGCCGTCCTCGGGTGCGCGCAGCACACTGAAAATCGTTCCGACAGGCAGGTTCACGTCGATATTGCTGGACCCGTCCAGCGGGTCGAAGCAGAGCAGATACTTCCCGCGCCGGTACTCGCTCGGCACCGGATGGCAGTCGCGCATCTGCTCGGACACCAGTGCCGAGAGCGGCCCGGTCCACTGACTCTCGGCCACCATGATGTCGTTGGCGATGGCATCCATCTTGCGATGCACCGTGACCGGCAGATTCTCGGCATCGGAAGCGCCCAGGGAGCCGACGATCGCTCCCCGGGTGACTTGGTTGCCGATGATCTTCGTGGCGGTGGCGAGCACGTTGAGCAGCGCCGAGAACTCTCCGGACGCGCCGGGCTGGCGATGCTCCGACTCGATGGTGTAGCGGGTGAGGGTCTTCAGTCCTTCGGGCACAATCGCTCTCATTTCGTCATGGAGTGGCCCCCTCGTCGGCGGGGGTTTCCGCGAACACGCTGCTGCCGAGGACATCCCCGTCGGTCAGGGTGATCAGATCCGTGCGGCCCACCGGGCGGTGCAGCTCGACCAGGCGTTTGGCCTGGCGCAACCGGCAGCGGTCGATGGCATTGCGCACACTGCGGGCGTTGGCGAAGCGGGGGCGGGCCATGCGCAACGCCAGATAGCGCGAGAATGCCTGGGCGGCAGCGGGATCGAAGCGGAAGTTCTCCTGGCGCACCATGAGTTCGGCGATGGCCATGAGTTCGTCGTGGGTGTAGTCGGGGAACTCGATGTGGTGGGCGACCCGGGAGGACAGGCCCGGGTTGGCGGAGAAGAAGGTCTCCATGCGGTCGGGATAGCCGGCGAAGATGACCACCAGGCTGGTGCGCTCGTTCTCCATCTCCTGCAACAGGATCTCGATGACCTCCTGCCCGTAGTCGCGCTCGTTCTCCGGGCGGAACAGGTAGTAGGCCTCGTCGATGAACAGCACTCCCCCGGCGGCCTTGGCCAGGGCCTCCTTCGTTTTGGGGGCCGTGTGCCCGATGAACTGGCCGACCAGATCATCGCGGGTGACGGTGTGCACCTTGGGTTTACGGATGTAGCCCAGCGCGTGCAGCATCTCGGCCATGCGCAGTGCGACGGTGGTCTTGCCTGTGCCGGGACCGCCGGTGAAGCTCATGTGCATGGTCGGGCGGGTAGCCTGGAGCCCGAAGCGCTGACGGGCACGATCGATGAGCAGCAGCGCGGCGATCTCCCGCACGCGGCGCTTCACATTCGCCAGGCCCACCAGTTCCGCGTCGAGGCGCGACAGCGTGTCCTCGACGTCCTTGCCCGCGACATCGGTCGACAGATCCAGTAGTGCGTCATCGGCCAGCGGGGTCAGGTGGTCGGCCGCCGAATCCTCCGGTCGGGGAGGAACATCGGCGGCCGTACCGCGCATCGACGCGGGGCTCGTGACCCCGGGTCGATGCATCTGGAACCCGCCCGCCGGGCGGTCGGCAGCAGGTTGCCGGCCGCCCGGTACCGCGGGGCGTTCCGCGCTCACGATAGCGTCCCTTTCCGAAACGTCTTCAGCCGCCATACCTTTGGCCCGGACGATCGTCGAGCGCGTAGGCGTGCAGGCTGTAGTGCTGGCGGCGGTCGTCGGATTCGGTGCGGTCGAGCCGGAAACCGGGCTCGTCGGCCGGGCGCTGCACCAGGAAGCTCAACGCCGTGGTCTGCCGCCCGTAGGATGCGTCGTAGGCGTTGACCCGAATGTAGTGGCGCGGGAACGTGGCCCGGCAGGCGTTGATCTCGGCGAGCACCCCGTCGGGCTCGTCCAGATCGAACAGCGGCAGGCCCCACATCTCCCAGTAATTGTTGCGCGGATGCGGGTCGTCGGTGTATTCGATCGACACCGGCCAGTTGTTGAGCAGGGCGTAGCGGACCTGGGCGGAGATCTCGGCGTCGTCGAGATCCGGCAGGTGCGAGAAGGTGCCTTGGCGCAAATGCACGGTGGTTCCTCGACTTTCAGCGGGTGGCCGTGGGAACGGCGTCGGGGGCGTCGGTGGAGGTGTAGTCGAAGGTGACATCACCCCAGGTGGCGAGCGCGACATCGAGCGGGCGGCAGATCTCGGCGGCGCGGCGCAGCACGTCCGGGCCCTCCTTGAGCAGATCGCGACCCTCGTTGCGCGCCTTGACGACTGCTTCGAGCGCGACCCGGTTGGCTTCCGCGCCTGCGGCGATGCCCATCGGGTGGCCGATGGTGCCGCCACCGAACTGCAGGATCACGTCGTCACCGAAGAGATCCAGCAGTTGATGCATCTGCCCGGCGTGGATGCCGCCGGAGGCCACCGGCATGACGCCCGGCAGGCTCGCCCAATCCTGGTCGAAGAAGATGCCGTTGGCCGGATTCATCGGCACGTGACCGTCGCGCAAGGTGTCGTAGAAGCCGCGCACGGTGTGCGGGTCGCCTTCCAGCTTGCCGACGACGGTGCCCGCGTGCACGTGATCCACGCCGATCAAGCGGCACCACTTGGCCAGCACCCGGAAACTCACGCCGTGCGTCTTCTGCCGGGTGTAGGTGGAGTGCCCGGCCCGGTGCAGGTGCAGCAGCATGCCATTGCGGCGCGCCCACTTGGCCATGGACTGCATGGCGGTGTAGCCGACCGTCAGGTCCATCATGATGATGACGCTGCCGAGCGACTTGGCGAACTCGGCGCGCTCGTACATGTCCTCCATGTCCGCGGCCGTGACATTGAGGTAATGCCCCTTCAATTCACCGGTTTCGGCGATCGCGCGGTTCACGCCCTCCATGGCGAAAAGGAAACGGTCACGCCAGCGCATGAACGGCTGCGAGTTGATGTTCTCGTCGTCCTTGGTGAAATCGAGACCGCCCTTGCAGGCCTCGTACACCACCCGGCCGTAGTTACGCGCGGAAAGCCCCAGTTTCGGTTTCACCGTCGCGCCGAGCAACGGGCGGCCGTATTTATTGAGGTATTCACGTTCCATAACGATTCCGTGCGCAGGACCCTGAAAGGTCTTGACATACGCGACGGGAATACGCATGTCCTCCAGGCGTAATGCCTGTAATGGCTTGAAGCCGAAGACATTGCCGATCACCGAGGAGGTCAGGTTGGTGATGGAACCCTCCTCGAAGAGATCGAGATCGTAGGCGACATACGCGAAGTACTCACCGGGACGGCCCGGCACCTCCTCCACGCGGTAGCACTTGCCCTGGTAGCGGTTGTGCGCGGTGAGCCGGTCGGTCCACACGACAGTCCATGTCGCGGTGGAGGATTCGCCGGCGACGGCCGCCGACGCCTCGACCGGGTCGACGCCCTGCTGCGGGGTCACCCGGAAAACCGCCAGCACATCGGTGTCCTTGGGTTGATAGTCGGGGGCGTAGTATCCCATCGACGCGTACGACTGCACACCCGGATCCCACCGGCCGCGCTGATCGTCGTCAGATCCCGCCATCGTTCCTCCTGCGAACCGGGTTGAGCTGCTTGCGATTCCCAGGATGACGGGGCTGTTAACCACAAACAATTCGATTGTTTCTGTTCTCGCTCAACCTTTTCGTCAGGTTTGCTACTGTTGAGTATGGGTACGGTGAGCGCGGTGCGCATGGAAACCTTTCTCGCCGTTGCCAAGCACTCCAGCATTCGCCGCGCCGCAGCGCAGTTGCACATCACCGAAGCGGCGGCCTCGGCGGCCGTGGCACACATCGAGAAACAACTCGGGGCGAAACTCGTGGCAAAGTCCGGGCGAGGTATCGCGCTCACCGAGGCCGGGCGCGTCTACGCCGACTACTGCCGCAGCATCCTGGGATTGATGAAGGAGGCGCACGCCGCGGTCCGCGAGGCGGAGACCGGCCGGTTGCGTATCGGGGTGGTGGCGACCGCCGGGGAGTATGTGCTGCTGCGGCTGCTCGCCTCCTTCCACAACCGCTTTCCCGCCATCGAACTGGGTCTGTCGATCCAGCCGCGCGATGTGTTGTTCCTCGAATTGACCCACCATGAAACCGATCTCGTGGTCGCCGGTCGCCCACCCCGCGACGCGGGCCTGATCACCCGCGCCCGCCGCCCCTGCCAACTGGTGGTGGTCGGCGCGCCGAAAGCCTGGCCCGACCCCTGCGAGGCCACCTGGCTATTGCGCGGCAAGGGCTCCGGCACCCGCGACACCACCCTCGCGCTCTTCGACCGCCTGCAAATCCGCCCGCCCACATTGACTCTCGGCACCCACGGCGCCGCCCTGGCCGCCGCCCGTGAGGGCCTCGGCATCACCCTCATCCACTCCGACGCCATCGCCCGCGACCTCGCCGCCGGCCACCTGGAGGTCCTGGAAGTGGACGGAACCCCCCTCACCCGCCCCTGGCACGTCGTCACCACCCGCACCCCCACCCCCACCGCCCGCCTCTTCCTCTCCCACATCACCGACCCGGAACGAGTCGGCGACAAGGCTTTTCGGGGCGTCTGACTGTTGACCTTGGTCCCCGGCGGCGGGTTAGGGTCGGACAATGACGAGTGAACAGCTCCCGGTGCCCACCGACGACGGTGCGGCAGCACATCTTCCGGGCTCGGTGCTGCCGACGCTGACCCTCGAATCCACCGACGGAACAATGATCGACCTCGGCGCGCTGCCCACAGGGCGGACAGTCGTCTATGCCTACCCGCTGACAGGACGGCCCGGCACCGACGTTCCGGCCGGATGGGACGAAATCCCCGGAGCCCGTGGGTGCACCCCGGAAGCGTGCGCGTTCCGGGACCACCACGCCGAGCTGCTCGCCACCGGAGCCGTGGCCGTCTTCGGGCTTTCCAGCCAGGATTCGAACTATCAGCGCGAGATGGTGGAGCGCCTGCACCTGCCCTTCGCGGTGCTGGCCGATCCCGAGCTGCGCCTGGCCGCCGCGCTGTCCCTGCCGACCTTCGAGGCCGGGGGTCTCACCCTCTACAAGCGCCTGACGCTCATCGTTCGGGATGGCGTCATCGAGCACGTCTTCTACCCGGTGTTTCCGCCTGACGGCCATGCGGACGAAGTGCTGCGCTGGTTGGATGCCAACCCGTAACCGCCAATAGCTGTTCGATAGCTACGATGGGTGGGGCGTTTCGTCCGTCGGCCGCCCCACCGAGAACAGGAGATCTCATGCGCGGCACCGTCTTACATGCCCCGTTCGATATTCGGTTCGAAGAGGTGGCCGATCCCCGGATCGAGAAGCCGTCGGACGCCATTCTGCGGACGGTCGCGACCTGCGTTTGCGGCTCCGACCTGTGGAACTATCGCGGCGTCAACCCCGTCACCGAGCCGCGGCCGATCGGGCACGAGTATGTCGGGATCGTGGAGGCGGTCGGTCCATCGGTCGCGTCCGTGCGACCCGGGCAGTTCGTGATCGGCGGGTTCGCCTACTCCGACAACACGTGCCCGAACTGTCGGTACGGGTATCAATCCGCCTGTATGCACGGCGGGTTCATGGGGGCCTGTCAGGCCGAGCTGATTCGTGTCCCGCAGGCCGACGGCACCCTGGTCGCGTTGCCCGAGATGCCGGATGCCGAGCAGGTGCCCAGCCTGCTGACGCTCTCGGATGTCATGGGGACCGGGTGGTACGCGGCCGTGGCGGCCGAGGTGCGGGCGGGCTCGACGGTGGTGGTGGTCGGCGACGGCGCGGTCGGACTGTGCGGCGTGCTGGCCGCCAAAGAACTTGGCGCACAACGGATCATCGCCATGAGTCGGCACGAGGCCCGGCAGAAACTGGCACTCGATTTCGGGGCCACCGATATCGTCACCGAACGTGGCGACGACGGCGTCGCCCGCATCAAGGAACTCACCGACGGCATCGGCGCCGACTCCGTCCTCGAATGCGTGGGCACCAACGAGTCCATGATCCAGGCCCGCCACTCCACCCGCGTCGGCGGCACGGTCGGCTTCGTCGGCGTCCCGCACGGCGTGGAGATCTCCGGCGGCGAGCTCTTCCGCACCCACATCGGCCTCCGCGGCGGCCCCGCCCCCGTCCGCCGCTTCCTGCCCGACCTCATCGGCCGCGTCCTCGACGGCCACATCAACCCCGGCAAGGTATTCGACCTCAGCCTTCCACTGACCGAGGTCGCCGAAGCCTATGCGGCCATGGACGAACGCCGCGCCATCAAGTCTCTATTGTTGCCTCGACCGTAATTCGCGCTGCCGCACCGCACTGCCGAGGAGCACCATGGAGTCGATCTCGAAGCCGCCCACCACGAAGGGCCCGGCCGAGCTGTTCACCGGCGACGTGTGGTTCGACGTCCACTTCCGCGGCGAGGAACCGTCGCGGGCCCGGCTGAACATCGTCCGCTTCTCCCCCTGCGCCCGGACCGCTTGGCACACCCACGCCCTGGGCCAAGCCCTCTGCGTCACCGAGGGCCTGGGCCTGGTGGTCAGCCGGGACGGCACTGTCATCGTCCTGCGGCCGGGCATCACCGTGTGGACCCCGCCCGGCGAGGAACACTGGCACGGCGCCGCACCCGAGAACTTCATGAGCCACCTCGCGCTCTGGGAGGGCGACGATGTGATCTGGTCCGATCACGTCACCGACGCCGAATACCGAGCCGCGGCAACGCATATCGACCGATAGTTCGCGCCGCACTCCTACGCTTTCCGAGTGCTCGACTCTCGTCCCCTGCTCTTCCTCGACATCGACGGCCCGCTGATCCCCTTCGGCACCTTACGACTCGACCCAGCCCTCGGCCCTCTGCTGCGGGCCCTACCCTGCCAATTGGTGTGGGCGACAACCTGGACGCACGAAGCGAACCGGTCCATCAGTCCCGTGCTGGGCCTGTCTCCCCTTCCTGTCGTGGACTGGCCGGATCGCTCGGACACCCGGATCGACACGTGGTTCGGTCTGCATTGGAAGACCCGCACCCTGGTCGAATGGGCCGCGGGCCGACCGTTCATCTGGGTCGACGACGAACTCGGCGACAACGACCGGGAGTGGGTTTCGGCGCATCACCGGGATGCGGCGCTGCTATACCGAGTCGAGGCCAGGATCGGGCTGGTCCGCGGTGATGTTGCGGTGTTCGGCGACTGGCTCGATGCTGTCTCGGGTTCGTGACAGGCGGCCGAGGAGGTAGCGGGGTGGCCGGATTGTGGTGCGCGGCAGGGTGAGTGGGCGAGCCGAGGGGCTGGTCCAGCCGCGGTGCAGGGCGATTGCGCGCAGGGTGAAGGCGATGACGACGGTCGCGGTGGTGGCGTAGACGACGGGGCAGATGCGGTGCAGGGGGATGAAGACGGCGGCGCCATGGCGCAGGCCCCGCCCACCGACGCCATGGCCGGTCTGGAGGCCGGGCTGCACAACTTCCTGCTCTCCTGCGTCGACCCCGAACGCGTCCGC
>NZ_JBSGBY010000236.1:0-11807 GCF_053601505.1 Nocardia sp. NPDC004722 | reverse complement strand
CAGGACCCCCGGCTGATCCCCTGGTACGCCGGTCGAAGGCTTTGAACGCCGTGTCCTGTCCGGCGCGCACCAGGTAGGCCGCCCCGAGCACCAGATACAGCAGCACCATCGACAGCGCGGTCGCCACCATCGAATCCCGTAGGAAGCGCAGCCCTTCCGGCAGATCCATCTCCTCGGTGCTGCGGCTGCGCTTGCCGACCAGCTGCCCGGTCGCGCCGGCCGCGATGTAGCCCGCGGTGCCGAAGTGTCCGATGGCCACCTCGTCGCCGCCGGTGACCCGCCGCGTGTACGCCTGCGCCAGCGCCGGGAACGACACCATGACGATGCCCAGCAGAATGCCGCCCGCGATCACCACGACCGGTGTGGACAGCCCTGCCACCGCCAGCACCATGGTCAGCAGGGTGGCCATGAACAGCATGTGGTGGCCGGTGAGGAAGACGTAGCGCAGCGGCGTGAACCGGGCCAGCACCAGGCTGATCGCGAAGCCGAGGATCATCAGCCAGGTCACCTGCGCGCCGTATTCGTTCTGTGCGATGGCCACGATGGCCTCGTTGGTGGGGATGACGCCGTGCGCGCCGAGCGCGCCTTGAATCATCACGCCCAGCGGTTTCAGCGACTCCACCACCAGGCCCGCGCCCGCGCCGATGAGCAGGAAGCCCAGCGTCGCCTTGATGGCGCTGCCCGCCACCTGCCCCGCCGACTTGCCCAGCGCGATCAGGCCGACGGCGGTGATGATGCCGATCAGATAGGCGGGCTGGCTGAGGATTTCGTTGACGACGAACTGGGCGATGGCCAGTACGACATTCATGCTGCCCGCCTTCCTAGACGTCGAAGAGTTCGCGCATTGCCCGATCGACTTCGCCCGCGCTGGTGAAGTTTTCGATCACCCGCACCGGAATGCCGAGATCCCCAAGGGTTTTGGCGATCTCGCCGGAGGTGAGGACGGCGACGGCCTCGCCCGCCTTGCCCTTGGCGGAAATGGTGTCGGTGGCCTCGACGGTGATGTACGGGGACCAGTGCCAGCGGTCGAGCACGGATTCCAGGGTGCTCTTGAGGAACAGGCTGGTACCGACGCCGTTGCCGCAGACGGTGAGGATCTTGAGCGGGCCGGAACGTGCGCGGCCGGTGGAAGGTGGGGCGGAAACCTTTGCCGCGGCTTGCTTTTCGACGGGGTGCGCTCCGATGGCCGATTCGTCGAGCAGCAGGGCTCGCAGCTGGCGCGGCGTCTGCACGGCCCGCAGCACCTCCTCCGCGCCCGGTTCGAGGAGCACCTTGGCGAGTGCCGCCATGGCGTCGGTGTGCACCTCGGAGTCGGCGGCGGCCAGCGCCACCACCAGATCGACCGGGTCGTTGGGGCTGTCGAACTCGACCGGCTTATCCAGTCGCACCCACGACATCCCGGTGCGATGCACCGCCGGTGACGGCCGGGCGTGCGCGAAGGCGAAGCCGGGCGCGATGACGATGTAGGGCCCGTTCTCCTCGACATTGCCGATCATTTCCGAGGTGTACTCGGGCGTGGTCACGCCGGTGGCGACCAGCAAATCACCGGCGACGCGAATCGCCGCCCGCCAGTCTTCGGCGTGACCGTGCAGATCGATCGCTTCGGCCGGGAGCAAGTCCACCAGCGAGGTCATGCCTGGATCCTCGCACGAATCGGTCATTGGCAAATATTCGGCACACCGGACGGCCATCCAGATGCCCGGTCCGCTCCGAATCACTTGCGGCCACCGGCACACCGGGCGTTACCGGGAACAGCGCGCCGGAAATCGTTCTCTTACATAGGATTACTGCCACAACGGAGTCCCCTCGAAAAGGGTGTGGAAGATGACGGATCAAACACAGGTCGACCAGTCCAAGCCCAGCATCGCCCGCGTGTACGACTATCTCCTGGGCGGCAAGGACAACTACGCCGTCGACCGGGAGATCGGGGACTTCTTCATCAAGGACCTGCCCGGTTCGGTGGATATCGCCTACGCCAACCGCAATTGCCTGGTCCGCGCCGTCGGCGAGATCTCCCGCAGCGGCATCACACAGTTCATCGACATCGGCAGCGGCCTGCCCACCGCCGACAATGTGCACCAGGTGGCGCAGCGGCATCAGGCCGCCCCGCACGTGGTCTACGTCGACAACGATCCGATCGTGCTGGCCCACGGCCGCGCCCTGCTCGAGACCGACGAGCACACCACCGTCATCCAGGCCGATCTGCGCGACTCCGACGCCATCCGCAATCACCCGGAGGTGGCCCGCCTCATCGACTTCGACCAGCCGGTGGCCGTCATCTTCAGCGCCATCCTGCACCACCTCAACAATGACGAGAAGCCCGAACAGGTGGTCCGCTTCTGGGCCGACCAGATCCCGTCCGGCAGCATGCTCTACATCTCCCACTTCCGCTCCGGCTTCAACGAGGAAACCCGCGTCGCCGAGCAGAAGCTGCAATCCACCTTCGGCCGCGGCCGCTGGCGCACCGACGAGGAGATCCTCGCCCTCTTCGGCGACCTCGAAATCCTCGAACCCGGGCTCGTCCCCTGCGCCCTCTGGCGCCCCGAACCCACCGCCGACGGCGTCCCCCGCATCGGCAGCGACCACCACGACCTGAGCGTCTGGGAACAACTCATCTCCGCGGCGCTGTCCCGCAAGCCCTGACAAACCGCACCCGCCGCAGCCGGGAGTGAAATCGGGCTCGCACTAGGGTGTTTCACGCAACGGCCAGACCTCGACAACCCCGCGCGCGACCGCGCAAGGGGTCTGCGCCACGAGTCGAACGGCTTCCTCGAGCGTCGCGGCCTCGATGATCGCGAACCCGGCGACCGGCAACGCCGCCGACAGGAACGGCCCATCCACGACGGTCGTACCGGCGGCGTCGCGATTGCGCACCTGCACCGGCGACCCCGCGATCCCCATCTCGACGCCACCCGCCCGCAGCCGTTCGTCGTGCGCGTGCGCCGCATCCCGCACCGCCGCATCGGTGGCGTCGTACCCAGCTCGATCCCCGTACCCGATCGTGACGAACTTCGCCATCGTGACCCTCCGTTTCCGTCGACCTGCCTACGAGTACCGACGCCCCCAGCGCCCCGAAGTAATCGGGCGGATCGAAGTTGATTACGCAGAGGATGGCGTCGGGGACTCCCAGTAGCCTGGGGTTTTGCTGGTGATAGCCAAGAGTTTTCGAGTGTCTGGAAATTTCATGTTTGGGATTTGAGACTCACAGCGTTCATTGAGCGGAATTCACAGTGACCGGGGTTAATCTCGTCGAGTCAACGGCCGATACGAGCGCTCACGACCGGACGCCACCTGTTTCGTGAAAGGAAGTTTCGTCATGCGTGCTGTTCGATTCGCTGTGCTCGCTGGAGGATTGCTGCTCGGCTTGGCTGTGCCCTCCATCGCCTCCGCTGATCCGGTGAGCTGCGGCAATGACCTCAACGGTTGCGCGACCACCTGTCGTGAGACCATCGGCAACCCGAACATCCGGCTCACCGACTGCACTATGACCGACTCCGGCTGGACCTGCGACGCCTGCATGTACAACTCGGAGACCTAGCAGTCGTCGCCGCGGGCCGGATCGCGAGCCGGCCCGCAATCCGGGCGCGAACATACACAGTTGTACGTAAGTGTAAGATCCTGGCATGACCAGCTCCGCCGTCTCGAAACAGCCGCGCCGCACCCAGGAGCAGCGCAGCACCGAGACGCGCACGCGACTGCTGGACGCCACCATCGAATGCCTCGTCGAATACGGGTACGCCGGAACCACGACGCCGCGGGTCGCCGAGCGCGCGGGCGTCACCCGGGGCGCGCAGGTGCATCACTTCGGCTCCAAGACCGACCTGGTGGTGGCCGCCGTCAGCCATTTGGCGCAGCGCCGCACCGAGGCCGCCATGAAGGAGATCGCCCGGATGCGCGCGGGCGGCGATCCGCTCGGCAGCGCACTGGAATTCATGTGGGAGCTGCATCAGGGCCCGCTGTTCATCGCGGCCGTGGAGCTGTGGGTGGCCAGCCGGACCGATCGGATGCTGGCCGCCGAGGTGGAGAAGGTCGAGCCCTTCGTCAACAATGCGGTGCTGCTCGCGGTCGCCCAGCTGGTGCCGAACGAGCTCTACCGCAAGAGCGTTCGCGATTTCGCCTACACCGCCATGGATACGCTGCGCGGAATCCTGGTGAGCAACTTCATCTCTCCCGATCCCGAGCGGGCGCACCGGCGCTGGCTGCGGGCTTCCGCGCAGCTGCGCCTGGCCGCCGACGCGGGCATGCCGGGCATTCGCATCGCCGACTGATCCGGCCGTAACCCCGGACCCGCTTCGCCGCATCGCCGGGCGATACCGACGCGGCTGTATGTGCAGCCGCCCCGATCCGACCTCTTGATCTTGTCATTCCTGCCGGAATTCGCCGCACCCTCTTGTCTACTTACATACAGCTTTGTATGTTTGTAACCGCACCACTACGTGAGGAGTTCGATGACGAACAAGGTCTACGTCGTCGGCGTCGGCATGACGAAGTTCGAGAAGCCGGGGCGGCGCAAGAACGAGGACGGCAGTGCCTGGGACTACCCGGACATGGCCCGTGAGTCGGGGACCAAGGCCCTCGCCGATGCCGGAATCGACTACCGGGAGGTCGAGCAGGCCTACGTGGGCTACGTCTACGGGGAATCCACCTCCGGGCAGCGCGCCGTCTATGAGCTGGGCATGACCGGCATCCCGGTCGTCAACGTCAACAACAACTGTTCGACCGGGTCGACCGCGCTCTACCTTGCGGCGCAGGCGATTCGGGGCGGCCTGGCGGACTGCACCCTGGCCCTGGGCTTCGAGAAGATGCAGCCCGGCTCGCTCGGCTCCACCTGGGACGACCGCGAACAGCCCATGGCGCGGCACATCATGGCGCTGGCGGAGATCTCCGAGGTGCTGTTCCCGGTGGCCCCGTGGATGTTCGGCGCGGCCGGTCGTGAGCACATGAAGAAGTACGGCACCACCGCCGAGCACTTCGCCAAGATCGGGTACAAGAACCACAAGCACTCGGTCAACAACCCGTATTCGCAGTTCCAGGATGAGTATTCACTCGACGACATCCTGGGCTCGCGCATGATCTACGACCCGTTGACCAAGCTGCAGTGCTCGCCCACCTCCGACGGCTCGGGCGCGGCGATCCTGGCCAGCGAGGCGTTCGTGGATCGCCACGACCTGTCACGGCAGGCTGTCGAGATCGTCGGGCAGTCGATGACCACCGACTTCGGGTCCACCTTCGACGGGTCGGCCAAGAACCTCATCGGCTACGACATGAACGTCCAAGCCGCCGAGAAGGTCTACGCGCAAGCCGGACTCGGCCCCGAGGACTTCCAGGTCATCGAGCTGCACGACTGCTTCTCCGCCAACGAGCTGCTGCTGTACGAGGCGCTCGGACTGGCCAAGGAGGGCGAGGCGGGGCACCTCATCGACTCCGGTGCCACCACCTACGGCGGCAAGTGGGTCGTGAACCCGTCCGGCGGGCTCATCTCCAAGGGACATCCTTTGGGCGCAACGGGTTTGGCGCAGTGCAGCGAACTCACCTGGCAGCTGCGCGGCACCGCCGACAAGCGACAGGTCGAGGGCGTCACCGCCGCCCTGCAACACAACATCGGTCTCGGCGGCGCGGCCGTCGTCACCGCCTACCAGCGCGCCGACCGCTGAAACTCAACGAGGAGCGAAACATCATGGGACACATCGAAGCGTCCAAGGATCTCAACGCCACCCCCGACGGCCTGTGGGCCGTGGTCTCCGACCCGCAGACCTGGGACAAGTGGTTCTCCATCCACGAGCGCTGGATGGAGGAGCCGCCGACCGTGCTCGCTCCCGGCGCGAAGCTGACCGCCAAGATCTTGATGCTCGGCATGGCCAACAAGATCGAGTGGGTGGTCGAGAGCGTCGAGGCCCCGAATCGCCTGGTACTCAGCGGAACCGGCATGGCGGGTGTGAAGGTGCAGTTCTCCTTCGACATCACCCCCGAGGGCAATGGCAGCAAGTTCTCGGTGTCCGGCGATTTCGAGGGTGCGCTGATCAAGGGCGCGCTGGGCAAGGCGGTGGAGAAGGATGGCCTCACGCAGCTGGACAAAACTCTCGCCGCGCTCGACGCCCTCGCCACGGCGGCCTGAGATGACCTCGACCTCTGTCGAATTCGACAAGTCCGGGTTGGGCAACTGGTCGGACGAGGAACCGTTCGAGGTCACCCGCGAGCGGATCGCCGAATACGCCGCGGCCACCAACGATCCCATCCCCGCGCACGTGAAAGGCGATGTCGCCCCGCCGATCTTCGCCATCGTGCCGGTGTTCGACGCCATGATGGTGCCGGTCATCGACGTGGCCCCGATGAACATCTTCGGGCGGGTCGTGCACGGGGAGCAGGACTTCCACTTCCACCGGCCCATCCGGCCCGGCGACAAGCTGCTCTCGCGCGCCAAGGCCATCGGGTACGAGGGCAAGGACAACGGCTCGACCATCACCATCCTCATCGAAAGTCGTTCCGAGGATGGGGAACTGGTCAACGAGCAGTACCTGACCGCGTTCTTCCGCAATGTCGACGCGGGCGAGCAGGTCGGCGACCACGCCCCCGCGCACCGGTTCGACCCGGCACTGCTCGAGCAGCCGCCGCTGGCGACGGCCACCGCGCACGTCGACGCCGACCAGACCTACCGCTACTCCCCGGCCTCCGGTGATCCGGTGCCGCTGCACCTGGACGAGCAGGTGGCCAAGGACGCCGGACTGCCCGGCATCATCGCGCACGGCCTGTGCACCATGGCGATGTCGTCGTGGGGCGTGCTGAACGCGGTCGCCGGAGCGGATGTGGCTCGGCTGCAACGGTATGCGGTGCGCTTCTCGAAGCTGGTGTTCCCGAACGACGACCTGACGACCCAGATCTGGAAGACCGGCAGCGCGAACGGGGTCACCACCTACGCCTTCCGGACCGTACGTGGCGACGACACCGTGCTCAGCGACGGTCTCGCCGAAATTTCCGACAACTGAGGAGACATTCATGGGTGCACTCGAAGGACGGGTCGCCATCATCACCGGGGCCGGTCGGGGCATCGGGCGCGAGCATGCCCTGCTGTTCGCCCGCGAGGGCGCGGCGGTCGTGGTCAACGACCTCGGCGGCAGCAATGCCGGTGAGGGCACCGACACCGGTCCGGCACACGAGGTGGTGAACGAGATCGTCGCCGCAGGGGGGCGCGCGATCGCCAACACCGACAGCGTGGCCGACTGGCAGGGCGCGAAAAACCTGGTGGATCAGGCTGTTTCGGAGTTCGGGCGGCTGGATGTGGTGGTGAACAACGCGGGCATCCTGCGCGACGCGTTCATCGCGGGCATGGACGAGAACCAGTGGGACGCGGTCGTGGCGGTGCACCTCAAGGGGCACGCCGCGGTGATGCGGCACGCGGCCGGGTACTGGAAGGAGCAGTCCAAGGCCGGGAATCAGCCGGTCGCCGCGGTCGTGAACACCGCGTCGGCGTCGGGCACCACCGTTCCCAATGCCGGGCAGGGCAATTACGGTGCGGCCAAGGCGGCCATCGCGGCGCTCACCCTGGTGGCGGCCGATGAGCTGGCCCGTTACGGCGTGCGGGTCAACGCCATCGCGCCGATCGCCCGCACCCGCCTCACCCTGGCCACGCCCGGCATGGGCGAGATGATGGCGGCCCAGCAGGCGGGCTTGGAAGACGGCGAGTTCGATGCCTTCAGTCCGGCCAATATCTCGCCGCTGGTGGCGTATCTTGCCACCGAGAAGTGCCCGATCACCGGCAAGGTGTTCGCGGTGCAGGGCGGCGCGATCTCCGAACTGGCGGGGTGGCACGACGTGAAGACCATCGAGACCGAAGGTCCGTGGTTGATCGACGATATCGCCGGGCGACTGCCGTAAACAGGAAGGCGGACAACGATGTTCGAATGGTCCGAGACCGATGAGCTGATCCGGGGCGCGGTCCGCGGCTTCATCGACAAGGAGCTGCGCCCGCACCTGGACGCCCTCGACAACGGCGATATGCTGCCCTATCCCATCATTCGGAAACTGTTCTCCGAGTTCGGCATCGACGCGCTCGGGGCGGAGTCGATCGGCAAACTGCTTGCCAGGCAACGTAAGCGGGAGGAGGCCATCGCGGCCGGGGAGCCGCTGCCGGAGAAGAAGGCGAAGTCCGGCGACGGCGGACCCTTCTCCGGGCAGGAATCGCTGATGGCGGTGCTGGTCAGCGAACTGTCCGGGGTGTGCATGGGCCTGGTCACCGCGATGGGCGTGAGCATCGGCCTCGGGGCCACCACCATCCTCTCGCGCGGCACGCTGGCGCAGAAGGAACGCTGGCTGCCCGACATCGTGACCATGAAAAAGGTTGCGGCGTGGGCGATCACGGAACCGGACTCGGGCTCGGACGCGTTCGGCGGGATGAAGACCTACGTCCGCCGCGACGGTGACGACTACATCCTCAACGGGCAGAAGACCTTCATCACCAACGGCCCCTACGCCGACACCATCGTCGTCTACGCGAAACTCGACGAGGGCGATGGCGTCGACAAGCGGGACCGCAAGGTGCTGACCTTCGTGCTCGACAAGGGTATGGAGGGCTTCACCCAGGGCAAGCCGTTCAAGAAGATGGGCCTGCACGCCTCACCCACCGGCGAATTGTTCTTCGACAACGTGCGATTGGGCCGCGACCGGCTCCTCGGCGAGACCGAGGCGCACGAGAGCGGCGACGGACGTGAAAGCGCCCGTTCGAGTTTCACCGCCGAACGCATCGGCGTCGCCTTCATGGCGCTGGGCATCGTCAACGAATGCCACCGGCTGTGCGTGGATTACGCCAAGACCCGCAAGCTCTGGGGTCAGGAGATCGGCCGCTTCCAACTCGTCCAGCTGAAACTGGCCAAGATGGAGGTAGCCCGAATCAACGTGCAGAACATGGTCTTCAACGCCCTCGAACGCTCCAGCGCGGGTAAACCACCCACCCTGGCCGAGGCGTCCGCCATGAAGCTGTACTGCTCCGAAATCGCCACCGAGGTGGCCATGGACGCCGTCCAACTCTTCGGCGGCAACGGCTACATGTCGGAGTACCACGTGGAACAGCTCGCCCGGGACGCCAAGTCCCTCATGATCTACGCGGGCAGCAACGAAATCCAGATCACCCACGTAGCCAAGGGCCTGCTCGCCCACTAGGCGAGCAGCGGGGCCGCCACCAGTCGCCGGTGGCGGCCCCAACACAAGCTATCCGCGGCGGGCGGCGACGACTGTGAGGGTGAACAGGGCTACGCCGAGGACTGCGAGGCCCGCGCCTACGACGGCGGGGGCGGTGTAGCCGAGGCCGGCGGCGATGACCAGGCCGCCGAGCCAGGCGCCGGAGGCGTTGGCGATGTTCAATGCGGCGTGGTTGAGGGCGGCGGCGAGGGTTTGGGCGTCGTGGGCTACGTCCATGAGCCGGGTTTGCAGGGCGGGAGCGAGGGAGGCGCCCGATGCGCCGATGAGGAACGCCCCGATGGCCGCGGTGTACGGGTTGTGGGCTGCGGCAACGTATCCGGCGAGGATGACCACCATCGACAGCATGGACGCGAAGATGGCGCGGTCCACGCCGCGGTCGGCGAGCACGCCGCCGACGATGTTGCCCGCGACCATGCCCAAGCCGAAGAGCATGAGCACCACCGGGACCAGACCGATCGGCATGCCCGCGACATCGGTCAGGGTGGTGGTGATGTAGGTGTAGACGGCGAACATGCCGCCGAAGCCGACCGCGCCGACCAGCAGGGTCAACAGCACTTGGGGGCGGCGCAGGGCCGTCAGTTCGGTGCGGGGGTCGGTCATGCGGATGCCGTGCAGTTCCGGCACGAAGCGGGAGATGGCGAGAACGGTGGCGACGCCGATCACCGCGACCATCACGAAGGCGTCCCGCCAGCCCAGATGCTGGCCCAGCCAGGTGGCGGCGGGAACGCCGACGACATTGGCGGCGCTCAGGCCCAGCATAACGGCAGCAACCGCTTTGGCTCGTTGCCCCACCGGCGCGAGCGAGGCCGCCGCCAGCGAGGCGACGCCGAAATACGCGCCGTGCGGCAGACCCGAGACGAAGCGCGCCACGGTCAGCGTCGCGAAGTTGGGCGCGACCACGCTCGCCGCATTACCCAGGGCGAAGGCCGCCATGAGAATCATCAGCAGGCGTTTGCGCGGCACCCGGGCGCACAGCGCGGCGATCACCGGAGCGCCGATCACCACGCCGAGCGCGTAGGCCGAAACGATGTGCCCGGCAGTCGGTTCGGACACCTTCATGGAGGTGGCGATATTCGGCAGCAAACCCATGGTGACGAATTCGGTGGTGCCGATGCCGAATCCACCCAGCGCCAAGGCCAGCATGGCGGGGATGTGCCAGCTATCCCGAGGGGCGAACGCCGACTCTTCGGTGGCCGCCGCGCCGGGACGGCTCAGCGCGTCGGCGGTCGACGTGGCGGTGGTGGCGGAGACAGATTCGGGCACAACCAAGCGCAACACACCGGCGAACGGTCCCGATACCGTCCAGTCCGGTGATTTCACTCACCGACCGGCCCGGATCGTCGGCTGAACCACTCCCCCACACCCCGAACCCGGCGGGTCAGGCAGGGGCGTCCAGGATGGCGCGGTCGAGATCATCCAGGGGCGGGGCGACCGGGAAGTTACTGCGGAACACGCCTACGGGATCGACACGGTTCTTGATCGCCTGTAGGCGGGTCAGGGTGTCGGGGTCGAACACCGAGGCAGGAGTTTCACCGGAGTCCAAGTAGGTGAAGGGTTTCCGACCCGAGGAGTAGATCGACAGCTCGGTGGCTATCTGCTCGCGACGCTCCAGCACCGCCGCGACGTGATCCAGCGAGGGCGCGGGGGCGAGCATCGAGAGCAGGAAGGGCTCCTCGATGGCCCCCGCGACGCCGGCGTCGGCAGGCGGACGGGTCAGTGCGCCGCCGAGGTGGCGGACCTGGACCAGGGCGAGCGGGTACACCGAACCGTTCGGCGCGGCGGCGGCGAGCAGCGCATCACTGACGTCCGTGGTGAATTCGGTGAGGAGTTCACCGCGCACCCGCGACGGGCTCGGGTCGACGGGCTCCATGCAGATATCGCCGATCTGGGTCGGGCCGAGCGGACGGCGGGTGTCCATGACCGTGCCGGGGATCTCGTCGAACCAGCGCAGCGGAGCCGTAACCCCGCCCTGCGCAAGCGCATCCACGATCACCATGGACTTGCCGCGCAGAAGTTCGGGGATCTGCGGGAACGGCGGGAACTGCATGAGGGTGAGCCAGATGCTCAGTCCTTCGGCCGCTTCCGCGGTGGCCTGGCGATAGGCCGCGACGACCGCCTCGGTCTGCGCGGCGGGCCAGATGAGGCGGCCGCCGTAGAGCCCGGCCGATTCGAACAGCTCGAATTCGAGCGCGGTCACCAGTGCGAAATCACCACCGCCACCGCGCAGCGCCCAGTAGAGATCCGGATCGGACTCGGCCGTGACCCGAGCCCGGTTCCCGTCCGCGGCAACGACTTCCAGTGCGCGCACCCGGTTGGCCGCCAGCCCGCGACTGCGCGCGAACCAGCCCAGTCCGCCGCCCAGCGTGTACCCGGCCACGCCCACCACCGGCGAACTGCCGACCGCACCGACGAGCCTGTGACGTGCGCCTTCGGCCAGGAGCGGTCCCCACTGCACCCCGGCCTCCACCCGCGCCACCCGCGTCGCCGCGTCGATCTCGATGCCGTCGAGCGCCCCGGTGGTCACCAGAATGGTCCCGTCCGCCGCCGCCGACGGCGAATGCCCGGTCGCCCGCGTGGTCACCGCCAGCCCGGCTCCCGCCGCGTACCGCACCACC
>NZ_JBSGBY010000235.1:1266-11826 GCF_053601505.1 Nocardia sp. NPDC004722 | reverse complement strand
TGACGAACCCGTTCTCCCGCGCGCGCAGGCCGTATTCCACGTCGTCCCACTGGAAGAAGATCGGCACCGGCAGCCCGACGAATCCGCGGTCTCCCGCCCCCAGGGCGAAGCCGACCTCTCCTCCCTCACCGGCACCCGCCTCGGCCTGGCCGTGGTCGGCCACCTGGCCCGCAAACACGACCTCACCGTCAGCTACCGCCCCTCCGCCATCGGCGGCACCGCCGTCGTGGTCGTCGTCCCCCGCGAACTCACCACCCGCCTGGACCGTCGCTCCGACACCCTCAGCCGCCTCACCCCGGTCACCACGGGCGAGCACCCCGTCTACGTGGGACATTCCCCACACCCCGACCCGCTGGCGGCCGAAACCGACACCACCACAAAAGGTTCCGGCCAACCACCCGCCGCATCGTCCGACACTCGCATGACCGAGGTCGCTGCCCGAATGCGCGCCGCCGAGACCCCGACTGCCGCCGAACCCGGCGCTGTAACGGGCCCGGCCGGTGCCGACATCCGTGCGGGCCGGACCGACGCCGAAATGCAGTGGGCGAGCGGCGGAGCCGATCGCACCGCAGGCCACGCGGCCACCCCCGCATCGGAATCCGCCAGCCCGGAGGGCGCCGGTGAGAACGACTCGCGCGCGGTGACTTCCGGCGGCCTGCCCAAGCGGCGGCGTGGGACGACGTTGGCCGCCGTGCACCCGGACGGTCTGGCCGTCCTGCGTCAGGAGACACCCTTCGGCCCGGCGGCACCGCCGCCCGCGCCGCGCCCGCCTTCCTCGCCGTCGTCCATGGCCGCGTTCCAGCGCGCGGTCACCGGTCGTGGCGAGGCGAGCCCGGCATCGCTGACCAATCTCGGTGCCGCGCCGCCCGCTTCCGCACCTGCGGCGCTGTCGCGCTGGTTGACCTCGCCCGAGGAGCAGCCCGGACCGGACGGTCCCGCCTCCCTCAACTCCCCCGTCCTCGACGCGCTGCGCCGCAGCGACCGGCGGCGCGAAACCCGTAACGGCACAGTGCCCTTCGGGCGGGCGCCGCATCCGACAACCCCCGGCGGGCCGTCCGATCACGCAGCCGATGTCATTGCCGCGCACGCGGCCGGAGATGCCGTGCCCCAGGTCGATCTGCCGCGCGAACGTACTCTCGGCCCTCAGCGCGACGCGCCCTTGGCCCCGCCGCCCTTTCCGACGCGGACCGGGCACGACGACGGCGGCGCCACCACCTTGATCCCGTCGTCGCTGACCGATCCGCTCCGGCGCGAAACCACCGGCCCCGCAACGCCTTCTATCGGCACGCCTTCCCCGGATCCCGCCGGAGTACCTTCCACCGGCCCCACTGGCGGGTCTCTCGTGGCTCCCGCCGATGGCGAGTTCCGCCATCAGTACGACACCGGCTCGTTCCCCGCCCCTCCGACCTCCTGGGAGACCGATCGATGACAGCGTCCGCGACACATCTGGGTTGGCTGCTGGAGCAGCTGCTGGCGCGCACGCCGCGGGCGCGGCACGCGTTGTTGCTGTCGGGGGACGGGTTGAAGATCTGCCATACGCAGGGGTTGGGGGTCGACAGCGCCGATCAGCTGGCGGCGATCGCCGCTGGGCTGCAAAGCCTTTCGCACGGGGCGTCGGTGGAGTTCGGGGACGGCCGGGGCGGGGTGCGGCAGTCGATGACCGAGTTCTACGGGGGGATCCTGTTCATCGTCGAGGCGGGGGTGGGCGCCCATATCGCGGTGGTGGCCGCGGAGGACGCCGACGCGGGGCTGGTCGGGCACAATATGCGCGAGCTGGTGGAGCAGCTCGGCGAGCATCTGGCCGCCGCCCCGCGGGTCCCGGGAGCGAGCGTGCCGTGACCAGACCGGACGAGGCTCCGGATCGGCTCTACACGCTGACCGGCGGTCGTAGCCAACCGGATTCGGACGCCTTCGATCTGGTGACCCTGGTGGTGAGCGAATCCGCCCCGGTGCGCGGCATGCAATCCGAGCACGCCGCCATCCTCGACATGTGCCGCGCGCCCACGGCGGTGGTGGAGATCGCCGCCGAGCTGCGGTTGCCGGTCGGCATCACCACCATTCTGCTGTCGGATCTGCTGCACGCGGGCAAGATCACGGTGCGTCACCCCGATCATGCGGCGCGGCAATGGAATTGGCTGCCCGACACCACCACCCTGGAAAAGGTGCTCGTTGGACTCCGCAAGCTTTGACCCGCGCCCGGCCCGCGCCGACGCGCCCCTGCACGCCGATGCCCGCCAGGGCCTCAAGATCGTCATCGTGGGCGGTTTCGGCGTCGGCAAGACCACCATGGTGCGCTCGGTGAGCGAGATCCGCCCGCTCGACACCGAGGCCACCATGACCCAGGTCGGCTTCGGCGTCGACGATCCGGCCGGGGTGCCCGGAAAGTCCACCACCACGGTGGCTTTCGACTTCGGCCGCATCACCATCGACACCGAGCACGTGCTGTACCTGTTCGGCGCGCCGGGCCAGGAGCGCTTCTGGTTCCTGTGGGATCGCCTGTTCAGCGGCGCGCTGGGCGCGATCGTGCTGGTGGATCAGCGCCGCATCGCCGACTCCTGGTACGCCATCGACCGGCTCGAGCATCAGCGCACGCCGTTCATCGTGGCGTGCAACAGTTTCGGACCGGGACCGGCCCTGCCGGAGGTGCGTGAGGCGCTGGATCTGGACCCGCACATCCCGCTGGTCGAATGTGACGCGCGTGACCGCGAGTCGAGCAAGAACGTGCTGATCAGCCTGGTCGAGTACCTCTTTCATCCGGAGCCCGCACTCGGGAGGAATCCATGACCTCGACCGCACCGGGCAGCGCCTGCCCCGTCCCGCACGCGGCGGTGGCGCTGGGCGGCCCCCGCTTCCACACCGATCCGCACGCGCTGTACCGCGAAATGCGCAGGGACCACGGGCCGGTGGCCGCGGTCGAGCTGCCCGGCGGCATTCCGGCCTGGCTGGTGCTGGGCTATCGGGAGATGCATCAGGTCACCAACTCCCCCGAGCTGTTCCCGCGCGATGTGAGCCTGTGGAACCAGTGGCCCAATATTCCGCCGGACTGGCCGCTGCTGCCCATGGTCGGCTCGCCCATGCCGTCGATCTATTTCACCGCGGGCGCGGAGCATCGCCGTCACCTGAGCATGGTGGAGCCCGCGCTGGAATCGGTGGATCCGTTCGAATTGCGCAGGGTCTGTGAGGCTTTGGCGGATCGGCTGATCGACCGCTTCTGCGGTCGCGGCGAGGCCGATCTGGTGGCCGATTTCGCCGAGCCGCTGCCGGTGCTGATTCTGGCGTGGCTGTTGGGCTTTCCGGACGCCGAGGGGCAGGGGTTGGCCCGCGCCATGAAGGTGATGGCCGACGGCGGCGCGGACGCCCAGGGCGCGCATCTGCAATTCATGCAGTACATGCAGCATCTGCTGGCGGTGAAACGCGCTGCGCCGGGCGATGATCTGGTGTCGCGCATGCTCGCGCACCCGGGCTCGTTCACCGACGAGGAGTATGTCAACGACCTGATGGCGGTGACCGCCGCGGGCCATCTGCCCACCGCCGACTGGCTGGCCAACTCGATGCGGCTGATGCTCACCGACGACCGTTTCGCGGCGGCGCTGGGCGGGGGCAGGCGCAGCGTGGGGCAGGCCATGAACGAGGTGCTGTGGGAGGACTCCCCCACCTCGATTCTGGCCGGGCGCTGGGCGGCGCGCGATACCCGGTTGGCGGACAAGACGATTCGCGCCGGTGACCTGTTGCTGCTGGGGCTGGCGGCGGCCAATACCGATCCGCACGTGCGCCAGCAGGTGGGCAATGCCGCGACGCACACCGGCAACAGCGCCCATTTCGCCTTCAGCCACGGCGAATACCGCTGCCCGTTCCCGGCGCAGGAGATCGCCGAGACCATCGCGCGGACCGGGATCGAGGTGCTGCTGGATCGGCTGCCCGATATCGATCTGGCGGTGCCCGCCCGCGATCTGGTGCGGCGGCCGTCGCCGTTCCTGCGTGGAATGACTTCTCTTCCTGTTGTTTTCACACCTGTTCGCGCTCTCGGAGGTTTCCAGTGAGTTCCGCATGTCCGCACGCCATCACGATCGATCCGATGGTGGGTGATCTCGCGGGTGAGACCGCCGCCCTGCGCGCCGCCGGGGCGATCACCCGGATCGAGCTGCTGGGCGTTCCCGCCTGGACCGTCACCGATCACACCGTCGCGCGCCAATTGCTCACGGACACCAGGCTTGTCAAGGACATCAATGCCTGGAAGCTGTGGACCGACGGCGTGGTGACCCGGCAGTGGCCGCTGATCGGCATGATCGACGCGGGCCGCTCCATGTTCACCGTGGACGGGCCGGAGCACCGCCGCCTGCGCATCAAGACCACGCAGGCGCTGACCCCGCGCCGGCTGGAGGAGTTGCGGCCCAGCATCGAACGGCTCACCAAGGAGCTGCTCGACGATCTGGACGAGGCGGGCACCGACGGTGCGGCCGTGGATCTCAAGCAGGTCTTCGCCTACCCGCTGCCGATGCGGGTGATCTCCGAGCTCATGGGCGTGCCGCGCGCGGATCAGCCGATGCTGCTGGAGTGGTACAAGAAGTTCTTCTCCATGGTCACCCCGCAGGACGAGCGGTTGCAGATCATCGAGGACATGGACGTCTACTTCACCGAGATGGTCCGCCGCAAGACCGCCGAGCCCGGCGACGATCTCACCAGCGCGCTCATCCTGGCCGACGAGGGCGGCGAGCCGCTCACCGAGGAAGAGGTGGTCGGCAACCTCAAGGCGCTGGTGGCCGCCGGTCACGAGACCACGGTCAGCCTGATCCTGAATGCCGTGCGCGCCTTGCTGACCCACCCCGAGCAGCTCGCCGCCGTGCGGGCGGAAGAGGTGGAGTGGAAGCAGGTCATCGAGGAGACCCTGCGCTTCGACGGCCCCGTCACCCATCTGCTCATGCGCTTCGCCACCGAGGACATCACCCTCGGCGACACGGTGATCGAGAAGGGCGAAGGCGTGGTCATGTCCTACCGCGCCATCGGCCGCGACACCGCCGTCTTCGGCGACGACGCCGACGCTTTCGACATCACCCGCCCCACGGCCTCCCGCAATATCTCCTTCGGCTACGGCCCGCACATCTGCCCCGGCGCCGCCCTGGCCCGCCTCGAAGCCTCGATCGGCCTCCCCGCCTTGTTCGACCGCTTCCCGAACCTCACCCTGGCGACCCCGGTCGACCAGATCGCCAACCTTCCGGTCATGACGCAGAACGACGTCGCCGGACTCCCGATCCACCTGGCCTGACCAGGCCCGAAACGAGCAGGGCGACCGAAACCGGTTGCCCTGACTTCCCACTCGCCTCGATCTTCGCCCCCATTCACCCTTCACACTAGTTGCGTAGATACTAGTTTCATGGCTACTATTCTCTCATCGGATCGTGAGGGAGTGCCAAATGAGTAAAGCGACAACAGCATTGGTGATCGGCGGCGGCGTGGCCGGGTCGGTGATCGCGCTGGCGCTGCGCAAAGCAGGGATAACGGCGACGGTGTACGAGCGTTATCCGGTGGCGGCGGATGGCGTCGGGGCGGGGTTGAGCTTGGCGCCCAATGGCCAACGAGCGTTGGGGATCATCGGCGCGGACACCGTCCTCGATACGCTCGGGCTCGATATGCCCGGATCGATCTTCGGTGACGCCAGCGGCAATATCTTCACCGAATTCGCGGGCTTCCCCGATCTGCCGGGCACGAAGGTCATGGCGCGCGCGGATCTGTTCCGGGCGTTGGCCGATCACGCGGCGGCGGCCGGTGTGCGGTTCGAGTACGACAAGAAGCTCGTCTCGGTCAGCGAGACCGCGGAGGCCGTCACCGCCACCTTCGCCGACGGCAGCACCGCGACCGCCGACATTCTGATCGGCGCCGACGGAATCCGTTCCACCGTGCGCACTCTCCTCGATCCGGAGGCGCCGGGACCCGAGTACGGCGGTGTCCTGAGCTTCGGCGGCATCGCGCGCGGCAGTGACGTGTCGGCGAAAGAGGGGATGACGTACTTCGCCTTCGGCCGCACCTTCCTCGGCTACTACCGGGTCCCCGCCGACGCCTACGTCGGTGTCGGCCGCATCGGGCAGGTCGAGCCGGACCCTGCCAGCGAGAACGCCGACATCGTCTGGTTCGCCAGCCTCCCCCGCACCGAACCCTTGACCTCCGCCGAGACGAGCGCAATCTCCAACGCCGAGTGGCTGACTCGGCTGCGTGAGTTGTACACGGGCCACCTGCCGGGCGAAACCCTGCTCGACCACACCGACCCCGAGGATCTGACCGTGGTCGGCCCGATGGAACTGATGCCGTCCGTACCGACCTGGCACCGCGGCCGGATCGTCCTGGTGGGCGACTCCGCCCACGCCCCCTCATCCAGCTCCGGCCAAGGCGCCTCCCTGGCCATCGAAAGCGCCGTCGAACTCGCCCACTGCCTCCGCGACCTCCCCATCGCCGAAGCCTTCACCGCCTACGAACAACTCCGCCGCCCCCGAGTGGAGGCCATCGCCGACGGTGCCCGAGGCGCGAACAAGGCCAAGGCCGAAGGCAAACCGACCGGCCAACCAGCCCTCCCCTCCCCCGAGGACATGTTCCGCGCCACCCACTACCACACCATCGACTGGGACCGCACCGTCACCGCACCCCCCGCCGAGTAGCCCGGTTGACCGGCGTAGTCACTGGTTATGGCCGCCAGCCGAATTCAGGCGCATCCTGTGGAGTGGGTGGGTCGGGATGCCGGGTTCTGATTGTCGAGGAGGGGACGCATGGACGGTGCGCCTAGTAGGACGGCGATTTTCGCGGCTATATCGCGTGGACTGTTCCGTCTGGAGAATGCGTCGCCGTGGGTGCTGGACGATCAGTTGGCGCTGGTGCTTGTCGGCCCGGAATGGCAGGGGTTGCGGGATCGGTTCGATCCATTGTTTCCCGATACGGTTCGCCGGGAGGCGCGAGCGGCTGTGTGCACGCGCAGCCGGTATGCCGAGGATCGTTTGGCTGCCGGGGCTTTCACGCAGTATGTGATTCTCGGGGCGGGGCTCGACTCGTTCGCGTGGCGGCGGCCGGATCTGCTCGGATCGTTGACGGTGTTCGAGGTCGATCACCCCGCGTCCCAGGCGTGGAAGCTCGAGCGGGTCGGCGATCTCGGGTTGCCGCTCAGCGCCTCGCAGGTGTTCGTGCCGGTCGATTTCGAGACCGAACCGGTTCGGGATGCGTTGGCCGCGGCCGGATTCGACTGGGCGCGCCCGTCGATGTTCTGCTGGACGGGTGTCGCACCCTATCTGACAGCCCAGGCGATCGAGTCGACGTTGCGCATGATCGCGGCGGCGGCTCCCGGGTCCGAGGTGGTGTTCTCCTACCTGGCCGAGGAGGCCGCGCTCGACGACGCGGGAACGGAATACGCCCGCATCTACACGCCGATCGCGGCTTCCGTCGGCGAGCCGCTACAACCCGGCTGGCCGGTCCCCGAAATCGAGAGCCTGATCAACCGATGCGGGCTGAAGGTGGTCGATCACCCCACCCGCGCGGACCTCCAGCAGCGATACTTCGCCGACCGCACCGACGGCCTGCGCCCCTACACCTTCGAAACCCTGGTGACCGCGCAAGTCACCGGTTCGATGCTGTGACGTTTGACGAGCAGGATGACGGCCAGCACGGGGTAGACCAGCACCGGCAGCATGGTGCCGGGATAGAGGGTCTGGTCGGCGAGGATGGCGGTGCCGGTCAGCAGGCTGAAGTCGAACAGGCCGTGGATGATCGAGTTGGCGATATTGCCGCCGGTGACGCGGCGGGTCAGGTAGAAGAAATAGCCTGCCGCGCTCACCACGACGGCCTGGAAGATCGCCGACACCCCGTGGGTGAGGCCATTGGCCAGATGCACCGCACCGAATACCAGGCTCGACCACAGTGCCACCTTGCCCTCGGCGAGACCGTGGTCGCGGAGCACGACGACACCGATGCCGCGGAACATGCCCTCCTCGCCCCAGCCGACGAACTGCGTCGCGATCAGCAGCACGACGACGAACAGCCAACCCTTCTGTGAGAGTGCGTGATACGCGATACCGCCGGCGATCGCGACCAGGAACACGATCGGCACCACCCGAACCCACGGCCGGACGGGCCGGTCATCCCGTAGCACCGGGCGCAGCCAGCCCAGGTAGGCGATGACTCCGTAGGTGAACAGCAGCGCCGCACCGAGCGGAATGATCATGCCGTAGAGCACCGCCCGGGTGGAGCGGAAGTCGCTCTCGCCGCTGAGGTGTTTCATCCAGATCCCGCCGAACTGGATGATGGCCAGATAGGCGATGACGATGACGGCGTACAGGGGATACGAGAGGCGACGTCGACCGGCGGGGACGGCCGACGTCTCGGTATGCGGCGCACTCATGAGCAAAACCTAGACGGTTCACATTGGTTGGTGAGCGATTCGAGTGGCGGCGAGCCGCTCGGGGGGTTGGTCGGCGAATCCTGGCAGACTCGCGCGCGTGATGACCAAGGGAGTTTTCGCGTCGGCGGCCGCGTGTGCGGTGCTGGTGGTCGCCGGGTGCGGCGGCAATGACAAGGCGGCCGCGGCGAAGGATGCGCCGAGCACGCCTCGGGATCAGTTGGTGCTGCTGGAATCCGAGTTTCCGGCCGGGGCCAGGACGGTGGATATTCCGCGGGAGAAGATGATCGCCAGCATCTCGGGGATGGGCGACATGATGGCGCAGGCCACGGTGACGCCTGCCGAATGCAAGGGCCCGCAAGTGGATCTGGGGAGCGCCGCCAACGATGTGATCGGCAAGTCGTCGTTCGCGGTGGCCAGTTCCGAGGATTCGGCCAGCATGTTCGTGGACTATGTCTCCGACGAGGTCATGGACCTGACCAAGCTGGTCGACAATTACGCGAAGTGTCCCGAGGTGCGCGCGACCCTCACCACCGAGGGCAAGAAGTTCGACAACACCATGAAACAGGAGAAGCTCGCGGTGCCCGGTGGGTTGTCCGACATCGCTGCCGTCGCCTATCGCACGACCAGCACGGTGAACGGCGAAGCGGGGATCTTCCACCTCACCTATCAGGGTTACGCGACGCTGCGTAACCGGACCGTCGGTGTCCGCGTCACCGGCATAGCGAAGGACAAGCAACCGGATCAGGCCACCTTCGACACCCTCTTCACCGCCGCGGTCCGGAAGGTCCTGGACGCCAAGTAATTCCGCACCACCTGCACCCCTCGCGCCCGGCACCCGAACCGAAAATGATACGTTTGATTTCATCAATGGTTCGGGCAGCGAGGGAAAGGCAGCAACAGCAATGACTGGGCAACACAGGAGATCCGAGCCGAATCCCCTCTCGCGCGCCATGTCCGTCCCCGCGCTGCGCACCGCCTTGACCGTCGTGGCCATCCCGTTGAGCCTGATGCTCGCCTTGGTCTTCGGTGTGATCGCCGGAACGCTGCTCGGCGTCTACGCGCCCGGCTCGCTGCCGCTGCCGAACTGATCCCCGCGCCTCAGGCGTGGTAGCCGAGACGGCGCGAGATCGCCAGCGCCGAATCCACCGCCTCCTGCGCGATCTCCGGGAAGCGGTGTGCCGCAAAGCGATACGTCGGCCCGGAGACGCTCAAGGCCGCGATGATACGGCCGTCGCTGTCCCGGATGGGGGCGGCGACGGCGTTCAGGCCGATCTCGAGCTCCTCCTCACAGCACGCCCAGCCCTGCGCGCTGATCTCCGTCAACTGCGCGCGCAGCACGGCCAGATCGGTGACGGTATTGGGCGCGAAGGACTCCAGCCGCTTGCGCAACCGCGCCCGCAGATCGGCCGCGGACAGGTCGGCCAGCAGCACCTTGCCGCTGGAGGTGGCGTGCGCGGGGCAGCTCTGACCGACCCAGGTGCGCAACGCGATTCCGGCGGAGCCGACGGCCTCGGCCACATTGATGATGCGGTCGCTGTCGAGGATGGCGATATTGGTGGTCTCGCCGACGCGGGCGGCCAGCTCGTCGCAGATGTCCTGGCTCTGCCTGCGCAGATCCAGGTGCGCGCTGCTGGATCCGGCCAGCCGCACCACGGTGAACCCGAGCCGGTATTTGCCGCGTTCGGACAGCTGCTCGACATAACCTCGCTGTTCGAGCACGGCCATCAGCCGCGAGACCGTGGACTTGTGCACGCCGAGTTCGGCCGCGATCTCGGTGATCCCGGCCGAACCCAGCTTGGCCACGATTTCCAGGGCGGTCAGCGCCCGGTCCACGGACTGGACCGGGGCACCGGATTCCGGTTGTTTCGCCATAACACCCCCAGTTTATGCGGCACAGCGGTTTCCGCAGGCCACGAGATCAGGGTGCGGCGGCCACCTTGATCAGATCGGCACATTTCTCACCCATGGCCATGATGGTGATATTGGGATTCACCGCGGGCAGTTTCGGCATGGCCGAAGCGTCCACCACGCGCAGCCCACGCACCCCCTTGACCCGCAGTTCCGGATCGAGCACCGCCATCGGGTCGTGGACCCGCCCCCCGCGCGCCGGCGCCCCCGCGTGATAAAACCGGGTGTGGGTGCGGCGGCTGTAGTCGTTGCTCAAGTAGGCGGTGTCGGGCGCGGGC
>NZ_JBSGBY010000235.1:0-1256 GCF_053601505.1 Nocardia sp. NPDC004722 | reverse complement strand
CGACCGCGCCCATGCGCGCGGTCGCCGACGGGTGATAAACCGTGTTGTGGGTCCGGCGCATGTAGTCGATCAGCTCGTCGTCGGTGACGGCGTCGGGCCCCGGAGCCAATTCCCTTGCCACCCATTCGCGTAGCGGCGGCTGTTCGGCGATGCGGCGGGCCAGGCGGATGCCGTGCAGCATCACCCGCTCGTCGTGTCCGTCCGGATCGCTGAAGTAACGGGGATCCACCCGCGGCTTGTCGCGGAAGTCCCGCGACCGCAACCGCACGGTGCCGCGTGAATGTCCTTGCGTCACATTGGGTGTGAGGCAGAAGCCGTTCTCCGTGGTGGGGTAGCCCCAGCGCACGGTGTTCATGTCGAACGGGACGCTGCCGTAGTGCATCATCAGATCCGGTTGGGTGAGGCCGGGTTCCGTGGTGGCGAACAGCCCGATCTCCCACCACTGGGTGGAGCTGGTGACCATGGGGCACGGGGATTCCCAGAACACCAGCCCCTCGACATGGTCGTCGAGGTTGGCGCCGACGCCCGGCGAATCCGCCCGGACCGCGATCCCCATCTCCCGCAGGTGTTCCGCCGGTCCGATCCCGGAGAGCATGAGCAGCTTCGGGGTGTCGATCGCACCGGTGCTGATGATCACCTCGCGGCGGGCGCGCACCGTGTCGAACCCGGTGAGGTCCGGTCGCCGATACCGGGCCCCGGTCGCGGAATCCGTGTCGTCGAACAGGATTTCGCTGACCCAGCACCCCGTCCGGACCTCCAGGTTGCGGCGTTGCCCCATGATCGGATGCAGGTAGGCGTGCGAGGAGGACTGACGGATGTTGTCGGCGTCGGCATTGATCTGGAACCACCCGGCCCCATTGGTTACCGTCGACCCGCGATTGAACTCGACGGTCGGCAGCCCCGCCAGCGCCGCGGCCATGAGCACCGCGTCACCGCACGGATCCTTGGCCGGAATGTCCCGGATCTCCACTGTCCGTTGCAGTTTCGGCAGATACGGCAGCAGCCCGTCGGGTCCCCATCCGGTCGCGCCCAGCGCCTCCCATTCCGCGAGCCCCTCACGCGGCGGATGGAAGGCGATGCACGAGTTGTGCGAGGAGCAGCCGCCGAGCACCTTGGCGCGGGCGTGCCGCAGGAAGCTGTTGCCGCTGGCCTGCGGTTCCACCGGATAGTCCCAGTCGTAACCGGATTCCAGCAGCAGCATCCAGTCCTCGAGCCGCAGGATGCGGTCGTCGCCGACGTCGGTGGGCCCGGCCTCG
>NZ_JBSGBY010000234.1:0-11837 GCF_053601505.1 Nocardia sp. NPDC004722 | reverse complement strand
GTCCATCGGGGAGATACAGCCATGCCGCGCACTGCTCGCCACCCGAAGGGAACCCGTGCGACGGGTGCCGGTGCGGCGGCGCCTCGTCGGTGCCGGGGCCGACCCCAGCACATAGGACTGCACCAGATGATTCCAACTGCAGGTCCGGCACACCTCGACCACATGCACCGAGAACTCCTCGCGAGACTCGGCCAGCCGGACCAATTCCTCGGGCGTGCGGGCGGAGCCGGCCACGGGCCCGAGCCCGTCACCGTAGACCCACGATACGAGAGTCAACTGCTCTTTCCTGCAGATAGGGCATGTGACCTCGCTCCCCCGACCGTGGAACTTCGCCGCACGCAATAGGTACGGATTCGCATCGCACACTTCCGCGACGTCCACCCGCCCCGCGTAGACGTCGGCCAGCAGCGACTTACGCCGAAGCGCATAGTCCACTACCTGCCGCTGTATTCGCACGCGACCCAGAGTACTTGCGGCCCCCGTCGCCCCGCACGCCCCGAGGCGACTCTCACGGAATCTCCACATGGGTCGGGGGGCCGGGGGCCAGGCCCCCCGACCCCCTTTCCCTTTGGGGGTGTGGGGCGTCAGCACCACAAACGCGCGCCAACTATATCGGCGCGATATAGTTTGGAACTGCATCCATCGGTTAGGTTCTGAATACACGACAGTCAGGAGGTGAAGCCCGTGCTGGAACTGGCGATCCTCGGGCTGCTCCTCGAATCACCGATGCACGGTTACGAGTTGCGCAAGCGACTCACCGGTCTGCTCGGGCCTTTTCGGGCCTTCTCCTACGGGTCGCTCTATCCGACCCTGCGGCGCATGCAGACCGACGGCCTCATCGCGGAGGAGAGTCCGCAGGGATTGGCCACCCGCCGTGCGCGGCGGGTCTACAACCTGACTGAGTCCGGCCGCGAGCGGTTCGCCGAACTGCTCGCCGACACCGGGCCACAGAACTACACCGACGACGGCTTCGGCGTTCATCTCGCCTTCTTCAGCCGCACCCCCGCGGAAGCGCGGATGCGAATCCTGGAGGGGCGGCGGAGGCAGGTCGAGGAGCGCCGAGAAGGACTGCGGGAAGCGATAAAACGCGCCAGCGGGCAACTGGACCGCTATACCCGCCAGCTCCATCAACTCGGTCTCGAATCAAGCGAGCGCGAAGTGCGCTGGCTCAACGAGTTGATTGCCGCAGAGCAATCGACGAAGGCGGCACCACAGAAAGAGGGAAATATCGGCCATGAGTGACATCAATCAGGCTGGCGGAGCCACCGAAGTGCGCGTGGCCATCGTGGGTGTGGGCAACTGCGCATCCTCCCTGGTGCAGGGCGTGCACTTCTACCGGGACGCGCCCGCGGACTCCACCGTTCCGGGCCTCATGCACGTCAAGTTCGGCCCCTACCACGTGCGCGATGTGAAGTTCGTCGCCGCGTTCGACGTGGACGCCAAGAAGGTCGGCTTCGATCTGTCCGACGCGATCTTCGCGAGCGAGAACAACACCATCAAGATCTCGGATGTGCCGCCGAGCGGAATCTCCGTGCAGCGCGGTCCGACCCTGGACGGCATCGGCAAGTACTACGCCCAGACCATCGAGCTGTCCGACGCCGAGCCGGTGGACGTGGTCAAGGCGCTCAAGGACGCCGAGGTCGATGTCCTCGTCTCCTACCTTCCGGTCGGTTCTGAAGAGGCCGACAAGTTCTACGCGCAGTGCGCCATCGACGCGGGCGTGGCCTTCGTCAACGCGCTGCCGGTGTTCATCGCCTCCGACCCGGTCTGGGCCCAGAAGTTCGTCGACGCGGGCCTGCCCATCGTCGGCGACGACATCAAGTCCCAGGTCGGCGCGACCATCACGCACCGCGTGATGGCCAAGCTGTTCGAGGACCGCGGCGTCGTGCTGGACCGCACCTACCAGCTCAATGTCGGCGGCAACATGGACTTCAAGAACATGCTCGAGCGTGAGCGGCTGGAGTCCAAGAAGGTCTCCAAGACCCAGGCCGTCACCTCCAACCTCGAGGGCCCGCTGGCCGGCAAGGTGCACGACCGCAACGTGCACATCGGCCCGTCGGACTACGTCGAGTGGCTCGACGACCGCAAGTGGGCCTACGTCCGGCTCGAGGGTCGCGCCTTCGGCGACGTGCCGCTGAACCTGGAGTACAAGCTCGAGGTGTGGGACTCGCCGAACTCGGCGGGCATCATCATCGACGCGGTGCGCGCGGCCAAGATCGCCAAGGACCGCGGGATCGGCGGACCGGTCATCCCGGCCTCGGCCTACCTGATGAAGTCCCCGCCGAAGCAGCTGGCCGACGATGTCGCCCGCGCCCAGCTGGAAGCGTTCATCATCGGGGCGGAGTAACAACTCTCGTAACTCTCAGGGGACTTCGCCCCCCGAACCCCCGACGAGAGTCGTGGGGGCTTCGCCCCCACACCCCCTCCAAATACAAACGGCGGCACCGCTATCAGCGGTGCCGCCGTCTGGTTTTTCTCGACGTCAGTCGAGCGAGACGTAGACCTCGACCGAGGTCGGGCCCGTGTAGCGCTCGATCTCCGCGCTGTGCGAGCGGGTGATGGTGCCTGCGTTCTCGGCCTTGGCCACCTTCGCCCACGCGGTGCGCAGCAGGTCGTAAGGCTTGTCCGAGACAACGAATTTCGCGTAGCGGCCGGACGGGATGCGGGTCACCACATCACCGGTGTCCAGGTCGCTCAGGCCCGAAAGTTCGTAGCCCAGTACAGCTACCGCGTGATCGTTCTGACCGATGTAGGCGGCGGTCCGCTCGGCCTTCTTCTCGCGGGCCAGGTAGCGGTCCCAGGTGAAGTTCACGAGATCCAGGTCGCGCGCGGTGACCTCGCGACCCGCCAGGGGAATGGTCAGGCCGCCGACCAGGAACTCCTCCAGGGTGACGATTTCGAAGTCCACTGCTAGCTCCCCTACCCCTCGGCGCTGGGATCCAGCGCGACGAAAACCTCCACCGTCCGGTTGTCCGGATAGTGCTCGAAATCCCCGGTGTACGCGCGCACCAGGGTGCCGGCCGCCTCGAGGTCCCAGACCGTGCGCCAGATCGACACGATGATGTCGCCGAGATTGTCGCCGCTGCGAATGATGCGCGCGAATTTGCCGGCCGGGATACGGGCGAGTACATCGCCCGGCAATAAATCGTCCAAGTTCTTGCACTCGTACCCGACGACATGTGTCAGATATGAACCGATCTCGGGTGCGTGATCCACATACGCGGTCGCGGGTGGACCGGGCAGATCGCGTGCCAGATTCCGCTTCCAGGCCTCCTCGACCTTCGCGCGGCGCGGTCCTTCGACCGCGAGTGCCGGACTGCGTAGCACCGTTCCGGCTACCAGCGTTTCGTGGCGTTCAACGACATTGAAATCCACCGGCGTCGCCCCTAAGTCTCGTGCTGTCTCCGACCCCACCCTGCTCCCAACCCGCATCCTGCCATCGACCCCAGGAGTCATTGAAGCCGGTGGCGGTCTCCACCATATCCGTGGCACCGCACAGATGGGCACAGTAGGCGTCAAACATGATCAACAGTGCATCACTGTCGGGAGATTTTATGGGGGCTTCGCCCCCAAACCCTCGAAAAGAAAGGCCCGAGCCATCGCTCAGCCCGGCACAGGGATGCTGAGGCCCGGGAAGATTTCTACTTCCTTGGGGGTCGGGGCGGGCGGGATCACCAGGACCGGCTCTTGTTGGGGGCCGGGGGCGGGCGGGTTGAGGATGTCGTAATTGCCGTTGCTCGGGGGCATTCCGGCAATTTGTTCGGGCGCGGGGAATTGGTCGACGGGACTGCCGTCGAGGGCGCCGTCCATGGTCTGCTTCCAGAGATCGGCGGGCAGGCCCGAACCGTAGATGGCCGCACCGCGGGAGGTGCGGATGGGTTGGGACTGTTCGGTTCCCACCCAGACCGCGGTGGACAGGCCGGGTGTGAAACCGACCATCCAGGCGTCCTTGTTCTGGCCGCTGTCGCCGAGTTGGGTGGTGCCGGTCTTGGCGGCGGAGGGGCGGCCGCCGGACAGGTTGTGGTTGTTGGAGTACGCGGCGATGGGCAGCATCGCCTGGGCCACGGTGTCGGCCACCGAAGCCTGGATGCGCTGCTCGCTCTTGCGCGGGTCCTTGGCGCGGTCGAGCAGCACGCGGCCGTCGCCGGTGATCACCTTCTGCACGAAGTAGGGGGCCCGGTAGGCGCCGGAGGCGGCCAGGGTGGCGTACGCGGAGGCCATGTCGATGGGGCGCACCGAATACGCGCCCAGCACGATGGCGGGCAGCGGCGGGCCGCCGTCCTCGGTGAGGGTCTTGCCGGGCACGCCCGGGATCTGATCGGGGATTCCGGCCTGATGTGCCGCGTTGGCAATGGCTTTCGGGCCCTCGAACAGGGATTGGGTGAGCCGGTAGAAGCTGGTGTTGAGCGACCGCTTGAACGCCTCGGCCAGCGAGCAGGTGCCGCAGGACTCGCCGCCCACGTTCTGGATCTTCTCGCCGTTCACCGTGACCGGGTCGCTGTCGAGCCGGTAGGACAGCGGAATGCCCTGCTGCAGCGCGGCCAGCACCGCGAAAGTCTTGAAGGCGGAACCGGTTTGCAGCGGGGCCTGCGCGAAATCGAAGCCGATGCCGTCGGGTCCGCCGTAGTAGGCGCGCACCGCGCCGGAACGCGGATCGATCGACACCACGGCGGTGCGCAATTCGCCGGGCTGCCCGCCCAGCACATTGCCGACCGCGTTCAGCGCGGCCTGCTGCGCCTTGGCGTCGATGGTCGTGATGATCTGCAGCGCACCGGTATTCAGGTCGTGCTCGCTGATGCCGGACGAGCGCAGCTCGCGCAGCACCTGGGCACGGATCAGGCCCTCGGGGCCGCGCGGGGTGCTGTCGTCGACCTCGGTGACGGGCAGGATGTTCGGGAACACGGTGGCGGCCCGCTCATTGCGGTTGAGCACGCCCATGCTCACCATGCCGTCGAGCACGTAGGTCCAGCGGGCCTTCAGCTGTTCGAGGTGGCTCTCCGGGTCCAGCAGCGACGGGGTGCGGATCACCGAGGCGAGCACCGCGCCCTCGGCGAGGGTCAATTCGGGTGCGGCCTTGCCGAAGTACGCCTTGGCGGCGGCCGAGATGCCGTACGCGCCGCGTCCGTAGTAGATGGTGTTGAGGTAGGCGGCGAGGATGTCGTCCTTGCTCCACTCGCGGGCCATCTTGGCGGAGATGATGAGCTCGCGCATCTTGCGGCTCAGTGTCCGTTCGGAACTCAGGAAGGCGTTCTTCACGTACTGCTGGGTGATGGTGGAGCCGCCGCCCGCGTCGTCGCGGCCCAGCAGGTTGTCGCGGGCCGCGCGCAGGAACGCCGAGGTGGAGTAGCCGGGATTGGTGTAGAAGTTGCGGTCCTCGGCCGAGAGCACCGCCAGCCGCACCGGTTCGGGCACGTCACTGAGCGGTATCGGGACCCGGTTGCCTTCCGGCGGAACGACCTTCGCGATGACGGAGTTGCCGTCGGAAGTGAGGATGGTGGCGATCTGATTGCTCTGCACCGCATTCGGGTCCGGGATCTCGGCGCTCCAGTAGGCGATGCCCATCAGCGTGGTCGGCATGACCACGAGTACCAGGAACAGCGCCAGGATCAAGCGGCGTAATCGCTGGCCGCGGGTGCGGCGCGGCCGCGGTGACGGGTCCGGCTGTTTCGCGGCCCGCGGTGGTTTGGCGCGGCGGCGTGGCCTGCTGTGGGAGGGCTGCTGTCCCCTGCGGGCGGCTGCCGATGCCAGCTCGTTCCAGCCTGCGGGGGCGCCGTTCGGTGCCGATTCCCCACGACGCCGCTTGCGGGACGAGCTCACGAGCATCTCCTTCCGGAGCGTCGAAAAAGCTTGTGACAGGTGACGCCGTAGACCCGTCCACGGCGCGACCCATGCTAATCGACGTTGCTTGGCGTCCCTAGTTCTTCACACGCTCGGCGCTAGCTCTTCACACCACCGGCGGTGAGGCCGGAGATGATGCGGCGCTGGAACAGCAGCACCATGATCACCAGCGGAATGGTGACGATGGTGCCCGCGGCCATGATCGCGCCGTAGGGCGGCACCTTGGAGCCGTTGTTGCCGCCGAAGTGCGCGACCGCGACCGTCACCGGCGCGGTGGCGTCCGAGGACAGCAGGTTGGCCAGCAGGAATTCGTTCACCGCGGCGATGAAAGCCAGGATGGCCGTGGTGAATACGGCGGGCGCGGCCAGCGGCAGCATGATCAGCCGGAATGCCTGGAAGCGCGACGCGCCGTCGATGCGGGCGGCTTCCTCCAGCTCCCAGGGCAGTTCGCTGAAGAACGACGACAGGATGTACACCGTCATCGGCAGCACGAAGGAGATGTTCGGGATGATCATCGCCTGGTAGTGGCCGTACCAGCCGAGGTCGGTGAACAGCTGGAACAGCGGCGTCGCCAGCACCACGACCGGGAACATGGACGCCGACAGGATCAGCCCCGCGACCAGGTACTTGCCGCGGAAGGTCAAGCGCGCCAGCGCGTATGCGGCCATCACGCCCAAGGCCAGCGCGATGGCGGTGGTGGCGGACCCGATGAGCACGCTGTTGCCCAGGGCGCGACCGAAATTGGTGCCGCGGCTGGTGTCGAAGGCGGTGCGGAAGTTCTCCAGGGTGAGGTGCGTCGGCCACGGTGTGGTGTCGAAGACGTACGCCGGATCGCGCAGCGCGGTGACGACCATCCAGTAGAACGGCGCGAGACCCCAGATCAGCACGATCAGCGCGCCCAGGTAGACGCGGCCCGAGGTGAGCCGTTGCCGCCACGAAAGCTGTTGCCGCACGGGCTTCTCGACGGTCTCTTCGATCACGTTGGTGCTCATCAGTGCGCCTCCCGCTGCTCTTCCTGGGTGCGAACCGCGTTGGCGCCCAAACCCTTCACCAGTACGAACGCGACCGCGAAGATGAGCAGGAAGGTGATCACCGACAGCGCCGAGGCGCTGTTGGCGCCCGAACGCGACTGATCCACCACCAGCATCGAAATGGTGCGGGTGGCACCGAGATTCTGGGTCATGATGGCGGGCAGATCGTAGAGGCGCAGCGCGTCCATGGTGCGGAACAGCACCGCCACCAGCAGCGCGGGCTTGAGCAGCGGCATGGTGATGTAGCGGAACCGCTGCCAGGCCGAGGCGCCGTCCACACGCGCGGCCTCGTACACGTCGCCCGGAATCACCTGCAGGCCGGCCAGAATCAGCAGCGCCATGAACGGCGTGGTCTTCCAGACGTCGGCGATGACGACAGCGAAGCGGGCGGGCCAGGTGTCGACGGTCCACACGATGTGCGTGCCGAAGATCCGGTTGACCACGCCGTCGACGTGGAACATGAACTCCCACAACCGCGCCGTGACCGCGGTGGGGATGGCCCACGGGATGAGCACGGCCGCGCGCAGCAGGGCGCGACCCTTGAAGGTCTTGCCCATGATCATGGCCATGCCCAGGCCGATGGTGGCCTCCAGCGTGACCGTGACGACCGCGAAGAACACGGTGACGCCGACGGCGGCCCAGAACTCGGAGCCACCGTTGCCGGTCGGGCAGGAGATGGTCTGGCCGAGCGAGTCGGTGCACTGCTGCAGCAGCCAGTGCGTGTAGTTGCTGAATCCGGCGCTGCCGCCGTCCACGAACATGCCCGTGGACTTGTCGATGCCCGCGTCCTTCTGGAAGGACATGATCACGGCCCGGACCACCGGGTATCCGACGACCACGATCAGCGCGAGCAGCACGGGCGCGACGAACAGCCAGGCCCGGGCGGTGAGGCCGAGGATCGGCCCCCGCCGCTTGGGCTTCGGGCTGTCCGGCTGTGCCGCTTCGGTTTTCACGAATTGCTCCGTCGGTTCGGGTTCCGCGACGTCGGTCGCTCCCGGAGGACGTGACACTTTTACTCTTCTCCTGCGGGCGATCTACCGACTCGGTTCCGGGTCCACCTTACGATCCGGCGGTCTCGATGCCCTTCTGCATTCCGGCGATCGCGGCGTCGACGGTCATGCTGCCCTGCAGCGCCGCGAACGCGTTGGTCTGGATGGCCTTCGACACCGCCGGGTAGAACGGGGTCACCGGACGCGGCACCGCCGAGGCGATGGAGTCCTTGAGCGCGGGCAGGTAGGGCATCTTGGCGATCAGGGCCGGGTCGTCGTACACCGACGCGCGCACCGACGGCAGTCCGCCCTGGGCCACGATGTGCTGCGCGTCCTCGCTGATCAGGTAGCGCAGGAAGTCCAGCGCGGTGGCCTTGTTCTTGGAGAAGGCGCTGATCGCGGCGTTGTAGCCACCGAGGGTGGAGGCGCCGATGCCGTCCTTGCCGGGCAGCGGGGCGACCCCGAACTTGTCCTTCACCGCGGAGGCGTCGGAACCGGCGTCGCCGAAGGAGGACGGCCAGCCGCGCATGTACATGAGTTTGCCGCTGACGAAGGCGTTCTGGGACTCCGGCTCCTTGAAGGAGAGGGCTTCCTTGGGCATGTCGTCGTTCTTGTACGCGTCGACCAGGGTCTGCAGGCCCTGCTTGGCCTGCGGGGTGTTCACGGTCGGGGTCTTGCCGTCGGGGCCGACGAAGCTGCCGCCGAAGGCGTTGATGACCTCCGCGGCGTTCACGGTCAGACCCTCATAGGGCGCCAACTGGCCTGCGTAGCAGCCGATTCCGGCTTCCTTGGCCTTCGGGCAGGAGGCGATCATCTCGGCCCAGGTCTTGGGCGGCTCCGGTGCCAGGTCCTTGCGGTAGAACAGCAGGCCGCCGTTGGTGTTGCGCGGCGCGGCGTAGAGGGTGCCGTTGTAGGTGGCCGAGGCGACCGGCGGCGAGAGCAGCGTCGAGGTGTCGAGCGCGAAGGAGTCCTTCAGCGGCTGGATCCAGCCCTTGGCGGCGAACTCCGCGGTCCACGGCACGTCGAGGGCGACCACGTCGTAGTCCGACGCCTTGGCCTGCATGTGCTGGGTGAGATCGTCGTACTGCTGGTTGGCGTCGCTGGACTGCTCCTTGAACGTCACCTTCTCGTCCGGGTGCGAGGTGTTCCAGCGGTCGATGAGCTGCTTGACCGCACCGGTCTCGGTGGTGTCCTTGCCCTCGACGTAGGTGATCGGGCCACGGCCGGTGAGGTTCTGGCCGATGGCGTTGGAGCCGCCGCTACTGCTGCTGGAGCAGCCGCTGGCGAGGGCCGCCGTCAGCAAGGCCGCCGACGTCACGGCCAAGGCGGCCCGCGGCACCAGCGTCGATCGTAGGGACGACACCTTCTTCAAAGCCATCGTGAATACTCCAGGGTCGAGACGTGAGCGGCAGCACACCCAGCCGGTTGCACAAGGGAAGATACAGGGTGAAGGTTCCCGGTGCCGGTACTACCTCGTCCTTCGGACGCACACCGGGATGATCTTCGAGGGCGTTAAGCTGGTCGGCGATGTCTTCTCAGGACAAGATGCTCACCCGGATCGGCGGGCTGCTGCGGCAGGCCGAATCGACCGACAACGAGCATGAAGCCGAGGCCTTTCTGGCCGCCGCGCAGCGCCTGGCCACCGGTTCGTCGGTGGATCTGGCGGTGGCGCGGGCGCATATCGCCAATCGCGAACGGCGACCCGTGCCGACGCAGCGGGTCATCCCGATCGGCGAGGCGGGCAAACGCGGACTGCGCACCTATGTGCAGCTGTTCGTGGCCATCGCGGCCGCCAACGATGTGCGCTGTGATGTGGCCCGGTCCTCGACCACGGTGTACGCCTACGGTTTCGACACCGATATCGACACCTGCGAGGCGCTCTACACGAGCCTGCTGATCCAGATGGTGCGGGCGTCGGACCACTACATCAAGTCGGGCAGTTACCGCTCGGCCACCACCGAGAAGATCGTGGTCGAACGCCGATACGGGCGGCAGGTGCAGCGGCCCGTGCAGGTGCCGGTTGCGGGAGTGACGGCCCGGCTCAACTTCCAGATGGCCTTCGCCGCACGCATCGGCCGCCGCCTGGCCGAGGTGAAGACGGATGTGGAGACCGCGGCCGTGCGCGCCGACGCGGCCGAATCCGCGCCCACCGGAACGGCGTTGGCGCTGCGGAACAAGGAGCTCGAGCTCACCGACTTCTACTCCCGCACCTCCGAGGCGCGCGGCACCTGGCGGGGCCCGCAGGCTTCGGCCGGATACTCGGCGGCCGCACGGCGGGCGGGGGACCGGGCGGGCAAGGCCGCACGACTGGGCAATTCGCCGGAACTCGGCGGGGTGCGCGGGCAGCTGCCGCGCGGCGCGGGCGAATAGCGGACGCGCGCATGGCGGTGCGGGACGCGCAGCGCTCCCAGGTGTACGACGCCGAGGGGCTGGTGCGCGGAATGTTCGACCGCGCCGACGAATTCGGGGTGCGCACGGTCGAACTGCACGGATCCCACCTCACGCTGCCGATCGAGCGACGCTTCGCGTCGGTGGAGTCGGTGCAGGCGTACGCCGATCGGGTGCTGGCGCTGAACTGGGTTCGCGCCCAGTGGGATCGGGCGTCCGCGCCGGTCACCGTGCGGGCGCGTGCGGGGGCCCGGGCGGCGCACTACGAATCCGCCGGGGCGGTGCTGGCGGTGCCGCTGCACAGCGGTGGAACCGCCTGGGCGCTGCGGGAATTGGTGATCTTGCACGAATTGGCGCATCACCTGGACCCGGAGCTCGCCGAGACCGCCTCGCACGGTCCGGAGTTCTGCGCCCGCTATCTCGAGCTCGTGGACGGGATCATCGGGCCGGAGGCGGCGCTGCTGATGCGTACCACCATGTATTCGTGCGGGGTGCGGATCGCCTGAGCGCGATCAGGGCAGCAGTGCGGCTACTCGGGCCAGGCGCTGCCGCCACCAGTCGGTGCGTTCCGGATCCGGGTGCCGATAGCGGTCGAGGAGTTCCGGGTCGGGCACCGGTGCGGCGGCGGGGACCCGCAGCCAGCCGTCGACAGGTCGCAGCGGTTCGGTCACCACATCGCCGGTGAGCAGGGACAGAGTGTCCAGGCCGCAGGCGAAATCGAGGTGCGGCAGCGCGGCGGCCAGGGCGACCTGGGCGGCCAGCCCGACGCTGGTCTCCAATGCCGAGGACACCAGGCAGGGCAGACCCGCCGCCTCGGCGACCTCGAGCGCGCGCCGAACCCCGCCCAGCGGAGTGCATTTCAGCACCGCGACATCCGCGGCCCCGGCCACCGCCACCCGCAGTGGATCCTCGGCGCGGCGAATGGATTCGTCGGCGGCGATGCGCACGCTCACCCGCTTGCGGACCGCGGCGAGTTCCTCGATGGTCCGGCAAGGCTGCTCGACGTATTCCAAACCACCTGCGGCCCGGTCGATTCGCCCGATCCGGTCGACCGCGGTGTCCACATCCCACACCGCGTTCGCGTCGACGCGCACGGCCCCCGCCGGGCCGAGCGCCTCGCGGACGGCCGCGACCCGGTCCAGATCCTCGGCCAGCGAATCCGGGTGGTCGGCCACCTTCACCTTGGCGGTGCGGCAGCCGGAGGCGGCCACGATCTCCCGGGCCCGCTCCGGTCCGACGGCGGGCACGATGCAGTTCACCGGCACCCGATCCCGCACCGGCGCAGGCCATCCCACGCTCGCCTGCTCCACGGCCGTGGCCAGCCAGGCGGCGGCCTCCCGGTCGTCGTATTCGGGGAACGCGCAGAACTCACCCCAGCCGTGCGGCCCGGGAATCAGCATTCCCTCGCGCACGGTGATGCCCCGGAACCGGGTTCGCATGGGAATCGCGTAGACCACCGCCGACTCGAAATCCACCGCCGCGCCGCTGTCGCTCACTCCCGGACCCAACCGCGGTCGCGGCGGCGACACGGGCGCCGGACGTCGCGCCCGGTCGACGAGCATTCGTTCGTCCCGTCGGCGTGCGTCCGCGG
>NZ_JBSGBY010000233.1:0-11845 GCF_053601505.1 Nocardia sp. NPDC004722 | reverse complement strand
CCGACTCCACCAGCTCCCGCCCGGGAACCGGCACCACATGCGCGATCAGCTGATCACCCAGCTCGGACGCCATCACCGACCCAGCCGCCGCGCTCACGTCGACCTGCGCCAGCAACGCGGTCTCGATCTCACCCAACTCGATCCGCTGACCACGGAACTTCACCTGGAAATCCGTGCGCCCCAGATAATCCAGCCGCGCGGGACGATCAGTCCCCGCTTCCCGCCAGACCACCAGATCCCCGGTCCGGTACATCCGCTCGCCATGCCCGAACGGGTTGGCCACGAACCGATCCGAGGTCAAATCCGGGCGACGCACATACCCGCGCGCCAACTGGTCACCTGCCAGGTACAGTTCGCCCGCGACACCCGCAGGCACCGGATGCAACCGCGAATCCAGCACATAGACCTGGGTATTCCACTGCGGCAGCCCGATCGGCACCGAACCACGCTCATCGGCACGCGCTTCCCAATAGGTCACCGACACCGCGGCCTCGGTCGGCCCGTACAGGTTGTGCACCCGCGCCGAGCAGACCCGCGCGAACGCCGCCACCGTCTCCGGCGGCAACGCCTCACCGATGACGAACACATCGCGCAGGCTGTCAAGGGCTCCCGGCACGGTATGCGTGGCAAAAACCGTCAGCATCGACGGCACGAAATCGGTGACAGTCACCCCATGACGCGCAATGGATTCCGCCACATACTGCGGATCACGATGCCCGTCGTGCGTCGCGACCACCAGCTTCGCACCGGCCCGCAACGGCATGAAATAACCCCACAACGACACATCGAACGTCGTCGCCGTCCTCTGGAGATAAACATCCCCCGGACCCATCGGATACTCGTCCAGCATCCAACTGATCTGGTTGTGGATCGCCGCATGCGACACCGCGACACCCTTGGGTCGCCCGGTCGACCCGGACGTGAAGATCACGTAGGCCGTATCGGCTCCCGACAACGCCCGCACCCGCTCGGCGGCAGTCACCGGATCACCCGAATAACCGGACAGGTCAACCTCATCGAGGCCCAGCACGTCCCCGGCGGGAAGCTCGAAACCGTCGCGTGCCGTGGTGAGCACGCACACGGGCCGCGCCGTCTCGAGAATGTGCGCGATCCGCTCGGCCGGATGATCAGGATCCAACGGCACATACGCACCACCCGCGGTGATGACGGCATACATGCCCACCACCAGATCCAACGACCGCCGAACCGCCAACCCCACCAACGATTCCGGGCCGACACCCCTATCGATGAGTAGCCGCGCCAGCCGATTGACCCGCTCGTCGAACTCCCGGTAGGTCAGTTCCATACCCTCGAAATGCACCGCCGCCGCATCCGGGTGCGCCACCACCGCACGCCGATAGCCGCCCAGCAGCGACTCCGCCACCAGGCTCTGCCGAGTGTCGTTCCACTCCAACAGCATTCGAACCCGCTCACGCGGGTCCAGCAGTTCGACATCCCCGATGACGACCGCGGTGTCCGCCAGCACGGCGGACAGCATCCGCACCAGCCGCTCCGCGAACCCCGCGATCGTCGCCTTGTCGAAAAGGTCCGTGGCATAGGTGAACACGGCACCCATGCCACCGTCCGCGCGCGGCAGCACCGACAGTTGCAGATCGAATTTGGCTACCGCACCGTCGGATTCGACGGATTCCACGGTCAGTCCCGGCAGCTCCGCCCGCGGCGCGTCCAGATTCTGGAAGAACAGCGCGACCTGGAACAGCGGATGATGCGCCTGCGTGCGGACCGGATCGAGCACCTCGACCAGCCGCTCGAACGGCAGTTCCGCCTGCGAGAAGGCAGCCAGGTCAACCTGTCTGGCGGTATTCAGCAGTTCCGCGAACGAGGCACCCGCCGCCACCCGCGTCCGCAGTACCAGCGTATTGACGAACATCCCGACGAGATCGTCGAGCGCGGCCTCACCGCGCCCCGCCACCGGCGTGCCGATCACGATGTCCTCGGTCCCCGACAGCCGGGCCAGCAGCGCGGCGAAGGCACTGTGCAGCACCATGAACGGCGACGAGCCGCTGTCCCGGGCGAGCCCTTCGATCCCGGAGACGAGCTCCGGGTCGATCTCGAAGGCGAAGGTCGCGCCCCGCCCGGACGCGACCACCGGCCGCGCACGATCGGCGGGCAGATCGATGCGCTCCGGGATACCCGCCAAAGCCGCACGCCAGTAAGCGATCTGGGTGGCAGCGAGCGACTCCGGCTCGCTCTCGTCCCCGAGCAGTTCCCGCTGCCACAGCGTGTAGTCCGCGTACTGCACCGGCAGCGGACTCCACCCCGGTACCCCGCCATCACGCCGAGCCAGGAACGCCGTCAGCAGATCCCGCGCCAGCGGCCCGGTCGAGAAGCCGTCGGCGGCAATGTGATGCACGACGACCACGAGCACGTGGTCCTCCGCCCCGAGCCGCGCCAGTTCCACCCGCAGCGGCACCCGCGCCGACACATCGAACCCGGCCAACGCCACCCCGGCCAGCCACCCGGCGAGCTCGGACTCCTCCACCGACTGCGCCACCAGCTCCGGAATCGCTTGCGCCGCAGACAGAATCACCTGACTACCAACGCCGTCCACCGCCGGGTACACGGTCCGCAACGCCTCGTGCCGCTCGATCACATCCCCGAACGCGGCCCGCAACGCCGCCACATCCAACGCCCCGGTCAATCGCAGCGCGAACGGAATGTTCTCCGCCGCCGACCCGGTATCGAACTGGTTGAGGAACCACATGCGCCGCTGCGCCGGGGACAACGGAATCGATTCTGGCCGTGGCCGCGCCACCAGCGCCGCCCGCCCGCCCGCGCCCTCGAGTCCGGCCAGTTCCTTCGCCAGCATGGCCACGGTCGGCGCGGTGAACAGCAGCCTACCGGGCACCCGCGCCGAGATCAGCGCACCCAGCCGCGCCGCGGCCCGGGTCGCGATGAGCGAGTTGCCGCCCAGCTCGAAGAAGCTGTCGTCCGCGCCGATCGGATCGGCGGCGCCCAGCAGCTCCGCGAACACCTCGGCGACCGCCGCTTCCAGCCGTCCCGCCGGAGCCCGGAACAGCGCGGTCCCCAGCCGCGGCGCGGGCAGCGCCCGCCGGTCCAGCTTGCCGACCGGGGTCAGCGGAATCCGATCCAGCACGGTGATGACGGCGGGCACCATGTGCTCGGGCAGCCTGCGCCGCGCCAGCTCGGTCAGCTCGCCGGGATCGATCGCCCCGGCGCCGTGCACGTACGACGCCAGCACGGTCGCGCCGTCGGCGAGTTCGTGCCCGACCGTCACCGCGAAATCGACACTCGGATGCGACGCCAGCACCGCGTCGATCTCCCCGAGCTCGATCCGGAACCCGCGAATCTTCACCTGGAAGTCATTGCGCCCCAGATATTCCAGCTCTCCGGCGGCCGTCCGCCGCACCAGGTCCCCGGTCCGGTACACCCGCGAGCCCGGCGGCCCGAGCGGATTCGCGACGAACCGCTGCGCGGTGAGCCCCGGCCGCGCGTGATACCCGCGGGCCAGCTGCGGCCCGGCCAGATACAGTTCCCCGGGCACCTCGTCAAGGGCGGGCGTGAGGCGCTCGTCGAGCACGTACCCGGTGACCGTGCGCAGGGTCTCGCCGATCGTCACCCGCGCGTACGGCGTCAGATCGGCGGTGGTGGCGAGAATCGTGGCCTCGGTCGGACCGTAACCGTTCACGAAGCGACGCGCATGCCCCGTGCTGATCGGAATCGCCCAGCGCCGCACCAACTCCGGCGGGCACGCCTCACCCGCGACGACCACCACGCGCAAACTGTCGAGCCCGCTCGGATCCACCGAACTCAGCGCCGCCGGCGTGATCATCATGTGCGTCACACGCTCACGACGCAGCAACGCCGCCAGCTCCGGACCACCGAACACGGTCGGCGCGGCGATCACCAAGGTCGCGGCCGCACCCACCGCCAACAGCAACTCACCCACCGACACATCGAAAGACGGCGAAATGACATGCAGGACACGGGAATCCGGTGTCGCGTCCAGGCGCTCGCGCTGCACCGCGCAATACACCGAGACCGCGGCCTGGCTCACCACCACGCCCTTGGGGAGCCCGGTCGACCCGGAGGTGTAGAGGACGTAGGCGGGATGGTGACCGCGCAGCGGCCGTACCCGGTCCGCGTTGGTGATCAGCTCGGCCGGATAGCCCGCGTACATCTCGGGATCGTCGATGGCCAGCCACTCCACCGCCCCGGGCAGCCCGTCTCGCACCCCGGCGACCGTGAGCCCCAGCACCGCACCGGAATCGGTGACCATGTGCGCGACCCGGTCGGTCGGATACTTCGGATCCACGGGTACGAACCCGGCGCCCGCCTTGGCGATGGCCCACACCGCGAGCACCGATTCGAGGGATCGCGGTATACCCACCGCTACCAAATCCTCGGGACCGATGCCTCGCTCGACGAGCAGCCGGGCCAAGCGGGTGGAACGCTCGTCCAGCTCCGCGTACCGACAGGTCTCAATGGTGTCCGCGTCGTCGGCGAGGACGAGCGCGATCGCGGCCGGATCGGATTCGACCGCCGTCAGCAGCAGTTCGGGCAGGGTCTGCAACCGCGGAGTGCGGGTCCGGACGGGACGCCGTCGCCCCGAGCGAATCTCACCAGCCCTATTTTCAGAATCGCCAGCCACCGCTCCCCCGAGCCGAACCATGAACCTTCTCCCCGAATCCACCGCAACACACGGGCACTCAGAGCTCGAGTGCACCTCAGTGTGAGTGAGCGACTGCTCTCTCACAAGGTGTCAAAAGTGCGTAGGGCGCGAGATCCGGCCCCGATACAGGACGCGGTTCTGCGCGATCACCGAAGGCGAACGCGCGGAACCGGTCCCGAACCTGGGTATATCCCCCTCGATTAACCGGCTATTTACTATTCCATGGACATGGTGGTAGTGACCCATGGAACACGGGCGGCAGCAGCGTCCGCGGGCCCGTCGTCGACGATGATGGCCTGCAGATCCTCGAGCGGTTCGGACCCCAGACCGTCCAGCCCGGCCTGATCGCTGAACAGGTGCGTCACCCACTCGTCGGCCAGTGCGTCCGAGAGCGATTCGCCGTCGCCGACCGTCATGATCACCACCGACGCGCCGCTCCCGCCGGCCGCCAGCACCTCGACCACGGCCGCGGGCGAGTCGGAACGACCCCGCCGCCAGGTGCGCGACTCGAAGGTGAGCGCGGTGTCGGCGGTGATGGTGCCGACCAGTTCGGCGAGCTCGTCGTAGGTCAGCACGCGCGTGCCGCTCACGAACGCGGGATCCCCGCCCTGCAACGCCCGGGTCCGGCTGGCGTAGGTCACCGGACGCGGTGAGGCGGCGGCGATCTCCGCGGCCAGCGCCGGATCGGTGAGGACCAGCCAGTCGACATCCGGTGCCGCGCCGCCCGCCTCGGCGGTCAGACCCACCTTGATCACCAGATCGGCGGGCAGGGCCGCGCCGGAGACCGGCACGATGGCCGCACCCGACTTGAGCACCGCCCAGGTGGCCACGACCGCACCGATACCGCGATCGAGATGCACGGCCACGCCGGTGCCCGGTCCGCAACCGCGGCCGATGAGCACCCGCGCGAGCCGCGAGGAACGCGCGTCGAGCTCCTGATACGACAGCGCACCGTCACCCCACGCCAGCGCGGGACCGTCCGGATCGTCCTCGACGGCCGCGGTCAGCAACTGCGGCAGCTGGGTACCCCGGGTCACCGCGGCGGTCTGCACCACCGGGGCGACGGGACGCGCGGGCGCTTGCGCCGCACCGAGTTCGATGGCCCCGACGCGCTGGCGCGGATCGGCGGCCACCGCGGTCAGCACCCGCACCAGCCGCTCCCCGAAGGTCGCGACGGTGGCCTCGTCGAGGATGTCCGCGGCGTAGGTGAGCGCACCGGCGAGCGCGCCGACCGCACCGTCCTCGGTCTGCCGCGGATCGATGGTCACCTGCAGATCGAACTTGGCCGAGATCGCGCCGGTGTCGAGCGCGGTGATGGACAGTCCGGGCAGTTCCAGCCCGGCCTGCTCGGTGTTCTGGAACGACAGCACCACCCCGAACAGCGAATCCTGGCCCTGCGCACCACGATCCGGCGCGACGACCTCGACCACGCGCTCGAACGGGATGTCGGCATTGCCGTAGGCGGCCAGATCGGTCTCGCGCGCGGTGTCCACCAGATCGCCGAACGCGGCCGCCGAATCGACGGCGGTACGCAGGGCGAGGGTGTTGACGAACATGCCGACCACGTCGTCGAGCACCCGCTCACCGCGGCCCGCGATGGGCGTGCCGATGGTGATGTCCCGGCCGCCCGAGAGCCGGGCCAGCAGCGCGGCCAGCGCGGCGTGCACGACCATGAACAGGGATGCGTTGTGCTCGCGGGCGATTCGCAGCAGACCCTCGTGCACCTCGGCGGGCACCGAGAAGGTGGTCGCGCCGCCCTCCATGGTGCGCACCGCGGGCCGTGGCCGGTCCAGCGGCAGGCCGAGCGTGGCGACCGCGCCCGCGAGCCGGTCCTTCCAGAACGCCAATTGCTGTGCGGCGAGCGAGTTCTCGTCGTCGTCGCTGCCGATGACCGCGCGCTGCCAGAGCGCGAAGTCGGCGTACTGCACGGGCAGCGGCGTCCACGCGGGCGAATCACCCTGCGAGCGAGCCACATACGCGAGCATGATGTCGCGCGCCAGCGGGGCCAGCGAGACCGCGTCGCCGGTGATGTGGTGCACCACGACCACCAGGTAATGCTCGGTGCCGCCGTCGGTGCACACCAGCGCCCGGATGGGCACCTCGGCGGTGACATCGAAGCCACCGGCCAGCACCCCGGTCATGAGGTTCAGCGCATCCGCCAGCGGCTCCACCCGCAGCAGGTCCGCGGCCGGCAGGATCTCCTGGTACGCAATGCCGTTCGCATCCGCCGGGTAGCGGGTGCGCAGCGACTCGTGGCGTTCGAGCACGTCGGCCACGGCCGCGCGCAGCGCCGCCAGGTCGAGGTGGCCCGAAAGCTTCAGTGCCAGAGGAATGTTGTAGGCGGGCGACTCCGGATCCAGCTGGTTGAGGATCCACATGCGCTGCTGGGCCAGCGACAGCGGCACCCGCTCCGGGCGCTCGCCCGCCACCAGCGGCGGCCGGTTGCCGGCGGCGCCCGTCACCACCCGCGCGGCCAGATCCGCGACCGTGGACGCCTCGAACAGTTCCCGCACCGCGAGACTCGCGCCCAGCGCCTCGTTGATCCGCGCCACCGCCCGGGTGGCCAGCAGCGAGTTGCCGCCGAGGGTGAAGAAGTCGTCGTCCACGCCGACCCGGTCCGCGCCGAGCAGCGCCGCGAATTCGGCGGCCACCACGCGTTCGGTCTCGGTGCGCGGTTCCCGGATCTCGACGCTGCTGACGGTCTCCGGCGCGGGCAGGGCCTTGCGGTCCAGCTTGCCGTTCGGGGTCAGCGGCAGCACGTCCAGCGCCACCAGGGCGTCGGGAACCATGTAGGCGGTGAGGAATTCGCCGAGCAGGGTCTTGGCGGCCGCCGAATCGAGCGTAGTGCCCGCCTCGACCACCACGTAGCCGACCAGCTGATCGACGTCGTTGTCGGTGCGCACCATCGCCACGGCCTGGCTGACACCCGGCAGTCGCAGCAGCGCCGACTCGATCTCGCCGAGCTCGATGCGGAAGCCGCGCAACTGCACCTGCTGGTCGCTGCGACCCGCGTATTCGAGGTTGGCCTCGCCGCCGAAGCCGACCCAGCGGCCGACGTCACCGGCCCGGTACATGCGAGATCCGGGCTCGCCGAACGGATTCGCCACGAACCGCGCCGCGGTCAGGCTCGGCCGCCCCAGGTATCCGCGCGAGAGCTGCGCGCCGTCCACATAGATCTCACCCGCGACCCCGACCGGAGCCGGGTGCAGCCGCTGATCGAGCACCCGGGCGCTCAGCCCCGGCAATGCCCGGCCGATCATGCTGCTGGGCAGCTCGGCCAGCTCCTCGTCCAACGCCAGGAACGACACGTGCACCGTGGTCTCGGTGATGCCGTACATGTTCACCAGGCGCGGCGCGTCCGCGGGATGCCGCTCGTACCAGCGGCGCAGCTGCCGCAGATCCAGGGCCTCGCCGCCGAAGACGACGTAGCGCAGCGCGAAATCGCCCGGCCCGGCGGCCCGGTCGGCCTCGGCGAGCTGATAGAACGCCGACGGCGTCTGGTTGAGGACGGTGACCTTCTCGCGAATCAGCAACTCGCGGAACTGTTCCGGCGATCGCGAGGTGAGATGGTCGACCACCACCACCGCGCCGCCGTTGGCCAGCGCGCACCACAGTTCCCACACCGAGAAGTCGAAGGCGAACGAGTGGAACAGCGTCCACACGTCGTGCTCGTCGAAGTCGAAGTGCGCCTGCGTATTCGCGAACAGCTCGACCACATTGCGATGCGTGACGCCGACACCCTTGGGCACGCCCGTGGAGCCGGAGGTGTAGATGACATACGCCAGCTGGCCCGAGAGCAGCGGCGCGCGCCGATCGGCATCGGTGACCGGGGCGTCGGAGAATTCGCCGAGCTCCTCGAGCAGCACCACCGGAATATCCCCGGCGGGCACCGCATCCCGTTCCGAGCCGGTGGTCAGCACGCACACCGGGCGGGAATCGCCCAGCATGAATTCCAGTCGCTGTGCCGGATAGGCGGTGTCGATCGGCAGGTAGCCCGCACCGGAGATCAGCACGGCGAGCAGCGCGACCGGCAGCTCCTCGGTACGCGGAACCGCCACCGCGACAAGCGATTCCGGTCCCGCGCCGGACGCGATGAGCGCCCGGGCGACCCGGTTGGCCCGGCGCATGAGCTCGCCGAAGGACAGCGTGGTGTCGGCGAAGCGGATGGCCGGAGCGTCGGGATACCGCGCCGCCCGCGCCGCGATGAGGTCCACCAGCGTCACGTCGGGCACCGGAGCGCCCGGCGTATTCCACTCGTGCAGAACGAGATCCAGCTCGCCAGGCGCGTACAGGTCGATATCGCCGATCACGGCCTGCTCGTCGACGGCGACCGCCGACAGCACCCGTGTCAGCCGATCGGCGAAGTCCTGCACGGTCGCGGGCTCGAACAGATCGGTGGCGTAGGTGAACGCCAGCGCCACCCCGCCCGGCCGATCGGTGACGTCCAGTCGCAGATCCACGTCCGCGATACCGGCGGCACCGTGACCGGCGGCGATCAACACCTGGAACGGCGGATGACCGGCCGCGCCGCGCACCGCGTCGAGCACGTCCGCGAGCCGCTCGGTACGCCCGAACGCCTCGGCGTCGGCGACCCGCACGGAGTCGAGCAACGCGGCGAAACTCGCGGCCGGGTCGATCTCGGTCCGCAGCACCACCGCGTCCGAAACACTCAGCGCGGCACTGTTCTCCGCACCCATGGCGATCTCGCGGACCCCGCCCGAGAGCCGCGACAGCAGCACCGCGAACGCCGTCCGCACCACCGTGAACACGCTCGCGTCGTGCCGCCGCGCCAGCCGATCCAGTGCCGAGTACACCTCGGGGTAGAGCTCGAAATGCAGCTCGTTGCCGCGCCGCGACGCCACCGCGGGACGCAACCGGTCCGCGGGCAGCTCCAGCCGCCCGGCCGGAGCCCCGGTCAGCCACCAGTTCGCCTGCGGCACAACGGCATCCGTCGTGATCCCGACGAACCGCCCGACCAGCCCGCGCAGCAGATCCGCCAGCGCACCGGCCGTCGACCCGGACACGGTGTCGCGCCGGTGCCAGACCCGGAACTTCAGCGTCGCACCGGATTCCACCACCACGGTCACCGGGTAGTGGGTGAAGGTGACGCCCTTGAGCCCGGCCACCTCCAGCCCGTCGATATCGCTACCGGCCTTCTGCAGTCCCTCGGCGTCCACCGGGTAGGACTCGTAGGCGACCAGCGAGTCGAACGCCGCGCCGGTACCGGCCGCGCTCTGGATCTCGGCCAGCCCCAGGTAGTGATGCTCGAGCAGGCCCGCCTGCTCGGACTGCACCCGGTTCAGCAGTTCCCGCACGGTCCAGTCGGCGTCGAAGCGCACCCGCACCGGGATGGTGTTGACGAACAGGCCGATCATGTCGTCGACGCCGTCCAGCTGCGGCGGGCGGCCCGAGACCACCGCGCCGAAGACCACGTCGTCACGATCGGTCAGCGCCGCCAGCACCAGCGCCCAGGCCGCCTGCACCACCGTGTTGACGGTGACCTCGGTCTCGGCGGCGAACGCCGCGACGGCGGCGGTCTCGTCGGCGGAGAGCTCGAATTCGATCTCCCCGTAGCCGATTTCGGAGTCCTCGGGCCGCGCCAGCACGCTGCCGATCAGGGTCGGCCGCGCGCCGTTCAGCGTCGTGGCCCACTTCTCCAGCGTCGCGTCCCGGTCCTGGCGCGAGAGCCAGGTCAGGTAGTCGCGGTAGGGCCGCACCGGCGGCAGCAGGGACGAATCACCGTGCGTCGCATAAAGAACCAGCAGATCCTTCATCAACAGCGGCAGCGACCAGCCGTCGAAGAGCAGGTGGTGCGTGGTGAGCACGAAGTGGATGCGCCCGGACACCGTGCGGTACACCGTGAATCGCATGAGCGGGGCCGCCGCCGGATCGAATCGGGTGCGCTGGTCGGCCTCGAGCAGACCGGGCACATCCTCATCGGCGACGCCCTCGATGACCTGCCACGGCGCTTCCAGCCCGTCGATGACGACCTGCACCGGCGTCCCGTCGGCGGCGGGCACGAAGGCCGCGCGCAACGAGGCGTGCCGATCCAGAATCGCACCGGCGGCCCGGCGCATGCGCTCCAGATCCACCGAGCCCGCCAGCTCCAGCGCGAACTGGGTGACGTAGTCGTCGGTGGCCCCGGCGGTCAACTGGGCATGGAAGTACAGGCCCGACGCCAGCGGCGAGAGCGGCAGCACATCCGACAGCCCCGGGTATTCGGCACGCCAGGAGTCCAGCTCGACCTGGGTGGCCCGCACCAGCGGCACGTCCGACGGCGTCAAACCGCCTGCGGCCGGGTCCTTCACGTGGCGGGCGACCGCGCCCAGCGCGTCCACCCAGTCCTGCGCCAGCTCGCGCACCGCGTCCTCGCCGAGGATGTCGGCGGCGTACTGGAACGACACCGACATGCGGGGGCCCGCCTCGCCGTCGGTGACGATGGCATTGATGTCGACGACGGTGCTCACCGGCATGGCGAGATCCTGATCGACGGTCAGCTCGCCGAGCGCGTCGGTGGGCAGCCACCCGGCGCCCGTCGGGGCCTCGGTGATCTCGGCGGTGGACACCCGGCCCAGGTAGTTGAAGCCGATCTGGGCGACCCGGCCGGACAGCTCGGCGGCGGTCACGGCATCCAGATGCCGCAGCATGCCGAAGCCGATGCCCTTGTCGGGCATGGCAAGCAACTGTTCCTTGATGGACCGCATGACCCCGGCGGTGGCAGCGCCGCCCTCCAAGGCAGCCGCCGTATCCACCCCGGTCAGATCCAGCGCGACCGGGTAAACGGTGGTGAACCAGCCGACGGTCCGCGTGATGTCCGCGCCCGGAACGACGCTCTCCTCACGCCCGTGGCCCTCCATCCGAACCCGCGTGACCGGCGAGTCGACGCCGCGCCGATCCCGCCACGACCGCACGGCCAGCGCGAGCGCGGCCAGCAGGCCATCGTTCACACCGCCCCGGTACAGCGCCGGAACCTCGGTGAGCACGGCCTCGGTGACCTCGGTCGGAACCTGAATGTTGAAGCGCCGCACCGTGCGATAGGTGTCGACGGCCGCGTCCAGCGCTCGCGCGCCCAGCAGCGGGTCCGGCGAGGCCAGCGCGGTACGCCAGTAGTCGAGTTCCTCGCGACGGGTCTCGGCCACCTCGCTCAGCCCGTACGACCAACGCCGGAACGAGGTGCCGACGGCGGGCAGC
>NZ_JBSGBY010000232.1:0-11848 GCF_053601505.1 Nocardia sp. NPDC004722 | reverse complement strand
GTCTCATCCAGGAGTTGCCACGATATGGTCATCAGGTGGCCACGGTCGACACCGGAAGAATGGCCATGAAGCTGTCCGATCGCGCCGATCTGTTGCTGCTCGATCCGGATCTCACCGACTTCGACGGTTTCGCGGTCTGTCGATCGATTCGCGAACGGCATACCGTGCCGATCATCGTGATCACCGACCGCACCTCCGAGCTGGATTGCGTGCTCGGTCTGCGCTCGGGCGCCGACGACTACCTCACCCGGCCGTTCGGCATCCGGGAACTCATGGCGAGGATCGAGTCGGTCATGCGCCGCGCCTGCCCGGACCCGCGGGTGGAGGCACCCTCGGTCACCCGCTGCGGTTCGCTGCGCATCGACGATATGGCCCGCGAGGTGACGCTGTACGGTCGCTCGATCGTGTTGACCAGGAAGGAATTCGACCTGCTCAGCCTGCTGTCGCGGCGACCGGGAGTGGTGGTGCCGCGGCAGCAGATCCTCAGTGAGGTCTGGGACGGGTCGTGGTCGCAGCACACCGTGGACACCCACGTGAGCAGCCTGCGCGCGAAATTGGGGTCGAGCGAGTGGATCGTCGCGGTCCGCGGCATCGGATTCAAGCTGATGCCCGTCGCCGCGATCTCGGCATGACGGAGGCCGCCGGATCGGGGAACCGGCGGCCGTTCGCATCATTCCCCCACGGCGATGACGTTCAGGTTCTCGTCGAAGAGGTAACCGGCCGGGGCTTCGCCGGTGCGTAGCACCTTGGTCAGTTTCATGCGGCTCAGCCGCCAGCCCGCGAAGGTGCGCCGGGCATCCGCTTCGATATACCCCCAGACCAGCAATGGCGGGGAATCGGGCGTCACATGCCGGTGGGTCGCGGTGAGATTCAGCCGGACCACCGCGATATCGCCGTGGATGTCGGCATGGCAATCGGTGGTGACGTGATGGGTCGGACCGAACAGCGCGACCACGTCGGTCATGTGCCGGGCGAGTCCCTCGATGCCCCGATAATCCTCGGGCGGCAATTCCAGCAGGACATCGCTGGTGAAGATGGATTCGGCCCACTCGTCATTCATGGACTTGCGGTCCTCGAAGAAGAAGAAGGTGTCGAAAAGCGCCGCGATATCGCGTTGGTCGCGCAGTTCGCGAACTTCGAGGCGCAGCGCCGCGATCTCGTCACGGAGTTCTATTTCGAAATTGTTTCGCATAATTCATCCCTGAAATTATCCGCTGCCCGCGGCAACGGTTGGATCCGAATTCGTCATGCCGAACCGGCCGGTGAGCCGGAGCCCGTCGCGAATGTTCAACGACATCAGCGCGATATTGGTGGCCCCCGCGATCAGTTCCACGGCCTGCACGCAGTAGAAGGCGACGCCGAAGTCGCCGTGTCCGGCCAGCACGTCCAGGGTGATCGCGGAGGGGATGAGCACGAGCAGGCCGTTGGCCGCGATGAAGGGCATTCGCCGCTTCTTGGCGAGGATCGTCGGCGAGGTGGCTCCCGCCGACATGCGAAAGCCGCTGGCACCGGTGATCGCCAGCGCCAGGACGAGGACGGGCAGGAACCAGGGGATGGTCTGTTTGAGGGTGGTGATGTCCTGCTTCGATCCGAAGATCTCGGTCACCACGGTGGAGAGCCAGAAGATGAGGATGGTGGTCAGTCCGAGTGCGCCCGCGAAGGGATGAATGCGGGAGAGCATGGGTTACCTCTCTTTGTCGGTCATGTGGCCCGATCGGCTTCGAGGTTGTCGATGGCCTGGCGGGCCATCCGGAGGAAGTCTTCCTCCCGGGTTTCCGGAAACCCCGCCGTGGCAATGGCGTTCACCTCGAGTGCGGCCGCGACCAGGCCGGCGCGCAGTTCCTGGGCGCGCGCGGTGAGGTGGATCAGCGCCCGCCGCCCGTCGGCGGGGTCGGCGGTGCGATGGATCAGCCCGTCGCGCTCCATCCGCTTGAGCGTGTGGGCCATGGTCGACTGGTCGATGCGCACCTTCTCGCAGAGCTCGTTCTGGGTGACGCCGTCCTTCTCGTACAGGGCCAGCAGTTGCGCGAATTGTCCTGGCACCACCCCGTATTCGGCGATCCGATCGCGCAGCGCCTGCTCCATGAGCCGGGCGAGGTGATTGATCACGTATCCCAATGAGGTGCGCCGGTCCATCGGCAGCGTCCCGAGCGGTTTCATGCCTGCCTTCCCTCGATGCGAACGAGCTGAACCCGAGAATACATGGCAAGCCATGTAAGTGCGAGCGCTGGCGAAACCCCTGGTGACAGCAAGTGGGACGCCGCGGCATCGTAGGCGGCGGTGATCCGCGCGGCAACCGGGCGGAGCGGAAATTGCAGCGCACCGGATGTATCGGAATTACTCCGGGATCTCGGGCCGATCAGCTCGGCGGCTTCTGAAGTTTCCCGGACCCGCCGTTCACCCCGCGTCGATCTTGCTTACCCACGCTTGTCCCTGAACCCCAACGACTTTCAGGAGACGCCGTGCGAAAAGTGTTGATCGCCAACCGCGGTGAGATCGCGGTGCGCATCGTGCGAGCGTGCCGGGACGCCGGGATCACCGCCGTCGCGGTGTACGCGACCCCGGATCGCGATGCCGTTCACGTGCGCGCCGCCGACGAGGCGTATGCGCTCGGCGGCGATACGGCCGCGACCAGCTACCTGAGTATCGAGGCCGTCCTGGCCGCCGCGCGAGCATCGGGCGCGGACGCCGTGCACCCGGGTTACGGATTCCTCTCCGAGAACGCCGATTTCGCCGAGGCGGTGCTGGCGGCGGGACTGATCTGGATCGGCCCGCCCGCCCAGGTCATTCGCGATCTCGGCGACAAGGTGACCGCCCGGCGCATCGCCGCCGCGGCCGGTGCGCCGATCGTCGCCGGGACTCCCGGTCCGGTGTCGAACGCCGACGAGGTCATCGCCTTCGCCCGGCAGTACGGACTGCCGGTGGCCATCAAGGCCGCCTTCGGCGGTGGCGGCCGCGGGCTGAAAGTGGCACGCACCCTTGCGGAGATCCCGGAATGCTTCGACTCCGCGGTGCGTGAGGCGCGGGCCGCCTTCGGGCGCGGCGAATGCTTCGTGGAGCGGTATCTGGACCGGCCCCGGCACGTGGAGACCCAGTGCCTGGCCGATGCGGCCGGAAACGTGGTCGTGGTCTCCTCGCGCGACTGCTCGATGCAACGACGGCATCAGAAGCTGGTGGAGGAAGCGCCCGCCCCGTTCCTGACCGCACCCCAGCGCGCGGCGCTCGCGGAGGCTTCCAAGGCGATCCTGCGGACGGCGGGTTACCGGGGCGCGGGCACCTGTGAGTTCCTCGTCGGCGCGGACGGCGCGTTGTCGTTCCTCGAGGTCAATACCCGGTTGCAGGTGGAACATCCGGTCACCGAGGAGGTGACGGGCATCGACCTGGTGCGCGAGCAGCTGCGCCTGGCCGCGGGCGGGCTGCTCGACTATCCCGATCCCACCCCGCGCGGGCACTCTATCGAGTTCCGCGTCAATTGCGAGGACGCCGGGCGCGACTTCCTGCCCGGCCCCGGCGTCGTGACCCGCTACCGGCCGCCGAGTGGGCCCGGCGTGCGCCTGGACTCCGGCATCGAGGCGGGGAGCACGGTCGGCGCGCAGTGGGATTCGTTGCTGGCCAAACTCATTGTCACCGGCGAGGATCGGGCGCAGGCGCTGCAGCGGGCGGCTCGCGCGCTGGCCGAGTTCGAGATCGACGGCCTGCCGACGACCCTGCCGCTGCACCGCGCGGTGGTCGCGGATCCGGACTTCACCGACGCGCCCTTCCGGGTGCACACCCGCTGGATCGAGACCGAATTCCGCAACACCATTCCGGCGCATCCCGAAGCCGCTGCGGTGAAAGAGATTCCGGAGCGCCGCGAGACCGTGGTGGTGGAGGTGCGCGGCCGGCGGGTCGAGGTGACCCTCCCCGTGCGCGGCGCGAAACCCGCCCGGCGCCCGCTGCCTCGGGCCGCGCGCACCGGTTCGGCGGCGCGGCCGAGCGGCGACTCCCTGACCGCGCCGATGTCCGGAACGCTGGTGAAAGTCGCTGCCACAGAAGGTGATTCAGTCACTTCCGGCCAGCTCATCGCGGTGATCGAGGCGATGAAGATGGAGCAGCCGATCACCGCCCACAAGGCGGGGACCGTGGTCGGGCTGATCACCGAGATCGGACAGAGCATCGGCACCGGCGCCGTGCTCTGCCGAATCCAGAACTGACCCCGTATCGAGCACTGACCGACCCGTATCCAGCACTGAGGAGCCGAAGGCATGCACACCACTGTCACGGTCGCCAAGATGACCGTCGCGGCGCGGGATCGCGTCGCCGCCGGGTTCGCGGATTTCGATGCCGCGGACTCCCCAGCGGAGCCGAAAATCGTTCGGCGACAGCTCTTTCACTACCACGACGAGCTGCTCATCCAAGTCGTCGACAGTGACGCGCCCTCCGACGCCGCACCCACTGGTCCGGAGCTCACGGCGGAGTTGAGCGGATTCGACGATGCCGTGACCCCGTTTCGTCCTGCCGCGCAGCGCTACTACCACTGGCTGCCCGGCCCGGTGCATCCGAGCATGTACAGCACGCTGGTGGTGAACCGCCTGACCCCGGCCCGCCGCCCACAGGTCGCGAGCCTGTTCGCCGAGTTCGACACCACCGAGGTGCCGCATCGCATGGGCACCCGGCGGCGACAGCTGTTCGCCTACTCCGGCATCTACTTCCACCTCCAGGATTTCGACACCCCCGACGGCGGCGCGGTGATCGCCCGGGCGTGGCAGCAGGCCGATCCGCGCTTCATCCAGATCTGCGACGACCTCGACCCGTTGATCGAGAAATACGACGCGGCCACCTGGCGCAAGCCCGCCGATGCCGTCGCACAACGCTTCTACCACTGGGAGAAAGCATGAAGACCAGACGTGTCGTCATTACCGGACTCGAGGTGATCGCCCCCGGCGGGGTGGGCACCAAACAGTTCTGGGAACTGCTCACCTCCGGCCGCACCGCCACCCGGCGGATCAGCTTCTTCGACCCGGATCAGTTCCGCTCCCGGGTCGCCGCGGAGGTCGATTTCGATCCGGAGCGCCACGGCCTCACCCCGCAGGAGATCCAACGCCTGGACCGCACCGGGCAATTCGCGGTGGTGGGTGCGCGCACCGCGGTCGCCGACAGCGGCCTGGAGTTCGACACCCTGGACCCGCACCGCATCGGGGTGGCACTGGGCAGCGCGGTCGGCGCGACCATGCGACTGGAACAGGACTATCGGGTCATCAGCAATGGCGGACGCCTGTACCTGGTCGATCAGAAGTACGCCGACCAGCATCTCTATCAGCACCTCATCCCCAGTTCGCTGGCCGCGGAGGTGGCGCAGACCGTCGGTGCGCAGGGCCCGGTCACGGTGGTGTCCTCCGGGTGCACCTCCGGGCTGGACTCGGTCGGGTACGCCGCGCAGCTCATCGCCGACGGCTCGGCCGACGTCATGGTCACCGGGGCCTCGGACGCCCCCATCTCGCCGATCACCATGGCTTGCTTCGACGCCATCAAGGCGACGACGCCGCGCCACGACGCCCCCGAATGCGCCTCGCGCCCTTTCGATGCCACCCGCAACGGTTTCGTCCTCGGCGAGGGCACGGCCATGTTCGTGCTGGAGGAGTTGCACGCGGCCCGGCGGCGCGGCGCGCACATCTACGCCGAGATCGCGGGCTACGCCACCCGGTCGAATGCCTACCACATGACCGGATTGCGTTCGGACGGTAAGGAAATGGCCGAGGCCATCCGAGTGGCGCTGCGCGAGGCCGGGTTGCCGGGCGAGGCGGTGGACTACATCAACGCGCACGGGTCGGGCACCAAGCAGAACGACCGGCACGAGACCGCGGCCTTCAAGCGCAGCCTGGGCGCGCACGCCTACCTGGTCCCGGTGAGTTCGATCAAATCCATGGTCGGGCATTCGCTGGGCGCGATCGGGTCCATCGAGATCGCGGCCTCGGTGCTGGCGCTGGGCGCGAACGTGGTGCCGCCGACCGCGAATCTGCGCACCCCCGATCCGGAATGCGACCTGGATTATGTGCCGCTCATCGCGCGCGACCACCGCACCGACACGGTGCTGACCGTGGGCAGCGGATTCGGCGGCTTCCAGAGCGCCATGGTGCTGACCTCGGGGACGGGAGCCGCGGCATGACCGGCACGCTGACCAATGGCGTCGACCTCGGCCGCCACCCCGCCGACCTCGACACGAGCACCGCGGTGATCACCGGTATCGGCATCACCGCGCCGAACGGCCTCGGCAAGCAGGAGTATTGGGAGGCGACCCGGTCCGGGCGCAGCGGCATCGGCCGCCTCACCCGCTTCGATCCGTCCGGATATCCGGCGACCCTGGCCGGTGAGATCTCCGGCTTCGACGCGGCGCAGCATCTTCCCAACCGCCTACTGCCGCAGACCGATCAGGTCACCCGTCTGGCTCTGGTCGCGGCGGATTGGGCGCTCGCCGACGCGGGGATCGACACCACCACACTCGCGGAATTCGACATGGGCGTGCTGACCGCGTCCGGGTCGGGCGGTTTCGAATTCGCGCAGCACGAGCTGTGCAGCCTGTGGAGTCGCGGCAGTCAGTATGTGAGCGCCTATCAGTCCTTCGCGTGGTTCTACGCGGTCAACAGCGGGCAGATCTCCATTCGCCACGGGCTCAAGGGACCCAGCGGGGTGGTGGTGAGCGATCAGGCAGGTGGCCTCGACGCGATCGGCCACGCGCGCAGGCAGATTCGCAAGGCCACTCCGTTGATGGTGTCGGGCGGCATGGACGCCTCGCTGTGCCCGTGGGGCTGGGCGGCGCTGTGGACCAGCGGCCGGGTGCACGCGGGCAGCGACCCCGAGCGCGCCTACCTCCCGTTCGATCCCCGCGCCTCCGGGCACGTGCCGGGCGAGGGCGGCGCGATCCTGGTCATGGAATCCGCGGCCACCGCCCGCGCTCGCGGCGCGCACAGCTACGGCGAGATCGCCGGTTACGCGGCGACTTTCGATGCCCCGCCGCACGCCCGCCGGGAGCCCGCCCTGGCCGCCGCCATCGACATGGCCTTGGCTGACGCCGGGGTGGCCGCGAGCGATATCGATGTGGTGTTCGCCGACGCCGCCGGCATCCCCGAACTCGATCGCATCGAGGCCGACGCGATCGCCGACACCTTCGGCTACCGCGCGGTCCCGGTCACCGCACCGAAAACCATGACCGGACGGCTGTATTCGGGCGCGGGCCCCCTCGATGTGGCCACCGCCCTGCTGGCCATGGCGGCGGGAGAGATCCCGCCCACCATCAATGTCACCCCGAGTTCCGACTCACCACTGGATCTGGTGGTCGGTGGGGCGCGGCGCGCAACGGTGCGTGCCGCGCTCGTACTCGCCCGCGGCCAAGGCGGTTACAACTCCGCGGTCGTGCTGTTCGGCCCCGATGGAAGGAAGAGACCATGACATTCACCCTCGACGACCTCACCCGCATTCTCGAGGAGGGTTCCGGCGCTCCCGAGGGCGTGGACCTGGCGTCCGGCATTCTCGACCGCACCTTCGAGGATCTCGGCTACGACTCCCTGGCCATGCTCGAGACGGCCAGCCGCGTCGAACGCGAATTCGGTGTGACGCTGGAGGATTCGACCGTCGTCGACGCCACCACCCCGCGCGCCTTCCTGGCCGCGGTGAACGCGCTCATCCCCGTCCCGACCACCTAGGAGCCACCATGTCGCAACGCCACGCCCTGGTCACCGGAGCGACCAGCGGAATCGGCCTGGCCGTCGCCCAGTTGCTCGGCGGCGCCGGGTACCGGGTCTACCTCGGGGCGCGCACCGCCGAGAATGTCGCCACCACGGTCAAGCAGCTGCGCGAGACGGGGATCGAGGTCGACGGCCGCGCGGTCGATGTGCGCGAAGGGGATTCGGTGCGTGAGTTCGTCACCGCCGCCGCCGCGTGTTTCGGCCCGGTCGACGTCCTGGTCAACAATGCGGGCATCAGCGGTGGCGGCGTCACCGCCGACCTCGGGGACGAGGTGTGGGACAACGTCATCGAAACCAATCTCAACAGTGTCTTCCGGATGACCCGGGAGGTGCTCAACACCGGTGGCATGCGCGGGCTCGAGCGCGGTCGCATCATCAATATCGCCTCGACCGCCGGCAAGCAGGGCGTGGTGCTCGGTGCGCCGTACTCCGCGTCCAAGCACGGGGTCGTCGGCTTCACCAAGGCGCTGGGCAATGAGCTCGCCCCGACCGGCATCACCGTGAACGCCGTCTGCCCCGGATACGTGGAAACGCCCATGGCGCAACAGGTTCGAAAGAATTACGCCACGCTGCAGCAGACCACCGAGGACGCCGTGATGGCGAAGTTCACCGCCAAGATCCCGCTCGGCCGCTACTGCACCCCGCAGGAGGTGGCGGGGCTGGTGGGCTACCTGGCCTCCGACACCGCCGCATCCATCACCGCCCAGGCATTGAACGTCTGCGGCGGGCTCGGGAACTTCTGAAGGGAAGCCATCATGGCCGAATCGACCACGGGGACCATCGAATCCGTCACGGGACACGCCGAGCACAGCATCGAGATCGACGCGCCCGCGGCCGCCGTCTACGAACTGCTGGCCGAGGTGGGCAACTGGCCGCAGTTGTTCCCGCCCACCATCTTCGCCGACTATCTGGAGAACGACGAGCGCGAGCAGCGCATTCGGATCTGGGCCACCGCGGGCGAGGGCGTCAAGCATTGGGTCTCGCGGCGGCTGCTCGATCCGCAGTCGCGGCGCATCGAATTCCGGCAGGAGGTCAGCAGCGCGCCGGTGGCCGCGATGAGTGGCACCTGGATCATCGAAGCGCTGCCCGACGACCGCTCCCACGTCCGGCTGCTGCACGAGTATCGGGCGGTCAGCGCGGACCGGCTGGGTTGGATCGACGACGTGGTCGACCGCAATTCACGCACCGAACTCGCGGCGCTGAAGACGAATGTCGAACTCGGCGTCGCGGGTTCGGACGCGGCGTTCTCGTTCGAGGACACCGTCGAGGTGCTGGGTTCGGCCGAGGACGTCTTCGGGTTCATCAGTGAGGCGCAGTTGTGGCCGGAGCGGCTGCCGCACGTGGCGGGGGTGGATCTGACCGAGCCGGGGCCGGGCATCCAGTCGCTGTCCATGGACACCGTCGCCGTGGACGGGTCCCAGCACACCACCATGTCCTACCGAATCGTGTTCCCGTCGCACAAGATCGCCTACAAGCAGCTCACCATGCCCGCCCTGATGACGCTGCACACCGGGTACTGGACGGTGCGGCCGCTCGAAGCGGGGGTGTCGGTGTCCTCGCAGCACAGTGTGGTGATCAATACCAACAACATCGCCGCGGTGCTGGGGCCCGACGCCGATGTCGCCGAGGCGAAGGCGTACGTGCGGCGGGCCTTGAGCACCAACAGCCTCGCGACGCTGCGCCATGCCAAGAACTATGCCGAGGCCAGATCATGAGCCCGGGCGAGGCGCTGCGGACGGTGTCGCCCGGCGTGCACCGAATACTGCTGGACGCCAACGGTATTACGCTCTCGGCGCTGTTCAGCACGCCCGCGCTGGATCTGCCGCGCGCCACCATCGTGGCACTGCACGGGGCGGGGATGTCCGGGGCCTACTTCCACGGGCTGGCGCACCCCGACGTCTCCCTGCTCACCACCGCCACCCGGATGGGTTACGCGGTGCTGGCCCTGGACCGGCCCGGCTACGGCGCGTCCGCCGCACAGCTGCCCGACGGGCAATTGCTCGGCGGGCAGGTGGAGACGGTGCGCGCCGCCCTGGCCGACTTCACCGCCCGCCACGACATCGGGGCCGGGCTGTTGCTGCTCGGGCATTCCTTCGGCGGCAAGCTCGCGCTCGTCCTCGCGGGGGACAGCGCATTCGGCGGCGTGGAGGTGTCCGGGTGCGGGCACCGGCTCGCGCCCCTGGCGGCGGACGCCAAACTCTGGAAACGCAACTGGGGCGACCTGCAGCTGTATCCGCCGCGGACGTTCCGGCAGGCCGGTGCCGCGGTGGACACCCCGCCGCCGCTGGAGCTGGCCGAGACGCTGGACTGGCCGGAGACCTTCGCCGAGGCGGCCGCGCGGATCCGGATTCCGGTGCGGCTCAGCTTCGCCGAACAGGAACGGTGGTGGCGCACCGATGCGGCCACCCTCGACGAACTGCCCGCCCTGTTCGCCGCCGCGCCACGCGTCGGCATCGCCCGGATTCCGCACGCGGGGCACAACATCAGCCTCGGCTGGGCGGCGCGCGCGTACCACGCGGGTGCGCTGGCGTTCTTCGAAACCTGCCTGCTCGACCGCGCCGCCGCCTGACCGAGGAGCACAGCCATGACCGAGGAATCCACGCTGCCGCGTCCCGCCGAGACCTTCGACCGCGTTGACGAACTGCGCCTGCGCAAGGAACTGGCCGCGGCCGGGCCCGGTGCGGCGGCCACCGAACGGCAGCACGCCAAGGGCAAACTCACCGCCCGGGAACGTATTTCGCTTCTGCTCGATCCGGATTCGTTCACCGAGATCGAAGCGCTGCGGCGGCATCGGGCCGTCGGATTCGGGCTCGAGCAGCAGCCGTACACCGACGGCGTGATCACCGGGTGGGGGACCGTGGACGGGCGCACCGTCTTCGTCTACGCCCACGACTTCCGCATCTTCGGTGGTTCGCTGGGCGAGGCGCATGCCGAGAAGATCCACAAGCTCATGGATTTGGCGCTCGCGGCCGGTGCGCCGCTGGTCTCGCTGAACGACGGTGCGGGCGCGCGCATCCAGGAGGGCGTGACGGCGTTGGCCGGCTACGGCGGCATCTTTCGGCGCAATACCGCTGCCTCCGGGGTGATTCCGCAGATCAGCGTAATGCTGGGGCCGTGTGCGGGCGGTGCGGCGTACGCGCCCGCGCTGACCGACTTCGTGCTCATGGTGCGCGGCATCGCGCAGATGTTCATCACCGGGCCGGAGGTCGTCACCGCGGTCACCGGCGAGTCGGTGACCTTGGAAGGGCTGGGCGGCGCGGACATTCACGCCGAGCAGTCCGGGGTGGCGCACTTCGTGCACGATGACGAGGCCGCCTGCCTGGCCGATGTGCGCTACCTGCTGTCGTTCCTGCCCGCGCACAATCGGGAGCTGCCGCCGGTGGTGCCGACCGATGATCCGGCCGATCGGCGTTGTCCCGCACTCGCCGACCTCGTGCCCGAGGTCGGCACCGTGCCCTACGACATGCGTGACGTCATCGCCGAAATCGCCGATGACGGAGCCTTTCTGGAGGTCCACGAACGCTGGGCGGGCAATGTCGTCGTGGCCCTCGCCCGGATGGACGGGCACACCGTGGGCTTCGTGGCCAACCAGCCGAACTGCCTGGCGGGCACCCTGGACATCAGCGCCAGCGAGAAGGCGGCACGCTTCGTGCAGATGTGCGATGCCATGAACATTCCGCTCATCACGCTGCTGGACGTGCCGGGCTTCCTGCCCGGTGTCGGCCAGGAGCACGGCGGGATCATCCGGCACGGCGCGAAACTGCTGTACGCCTACTGCGATGCCACCGTGCCGCGCATCTCGATCGTGCTGCGCAAGGCGTACGGCGGGGCGTACATCGTGATGGATTCCCGCAGTGTCGGCGCGGATCTGGCATTGGCCTGGCCCACCAATGAGATCGCGGTCATGGGGGCCGAGGGGGCGGCGAACGTGGTGTTCCGCAAGCAGATCGCCACCGCGGCCGATCCGGCCGCCATGCGGGCCGAACTCGTCGCCCGGTACGCCCGCGAACTCATGCATCCCTACTACGGCGCCGAACGCGGACTGATCGACGACGTGATCGATCCGGCCGACACCCGCGCGGTGCTCATCCGATCGCTGACCATGCTGCGCGCCAAGCATGCCGATC
>NZ_JBSGBY010000231.1:0-11937 GCF_053601505.1 Nocardia sp. NPDC004722 | reverse complement strand
AACAGGATTGCGCGGCGGGGTATCTGTCGCAGTTCACCCAGCGCCAGAAGCTGGCCCAACTGTTGACCGTCGGTGTCACCGGCGAGGCCGATGCCACTGCCCCCGGACCCGGATCGGCGGGCGCCGGAGCCGCGGGCGCAGCGGCGGGACTGCCCCAACCACCCGACACCGGTTCCTCGACGGGGGCCGCCACGGCGGCCTTCGCCTGACTCGGCCGCGAGAACTTGACCGCGGCCTTCTTCGGCGCGGCGGGCTCATTCGCCGGACCGCGAGTAGCGGCGGCCTTCGCCGGAGCCGCGGCGGCGGGCGACCCCACTTCGAACTTCACCTCGTGATCTCGGCCCAGCACGGCCCGCACCGCCGACCGCACCGCCTCCAGGTTCTGCGGCTGCGACAGCCGCTGCGCCAACCCCCCGTTCTGATGCGCGAACACAATGGTCTGCCCATCGAGCCGCGACACACTCGCCCCGGACAACAGGGCCTGCACCGTAGCCCCGAACTCCCGCACCTTGGCCCGAATATCCGCCCAGGCCGCCTCGATCTCCGCCAGGACGGCATCGTCCCCGACCCCGGCATCGGCCGCGGAAACCTGCTCCACCGCAGCCTGATCCGCCTGCGCAGCCGGAGGGACCGCAGTCACCGCCGAAACGGCCGACTCGGCAGCGGCGGCACGCGGTGCCCCGAGGTCGGACTCGACCGCGGGGGCTGCGACCGGCTCGGGCGTACGCACCGACTTCGGTGCCGCATTGGGCTGCGGTACGGAGTCAGGTTGCCCAGCGATCTGTTGCGGCGCGGGCTGGGGTTCGGCCGCGCGAGCAGGTTCGGAGGTGATGGCCGGACCTGACACCGCAGCCGCCTCGACGCCGGTGACCGACTCGGTCCGATCAGCAATCGGCGCAACAGGTTCGGCTGTCACGGCTGCCGTCGCGGACGTGGCAACCGGCTCGACCACAGTTGCGACCGCAGAAATGGCCGCCGACTCTGGAGCGGTGGAGATCTGTTGCGCCGCAGCACGTTCAGCCGGGTGCGTCGCGACCGATTCCGTGGGTGCGGCTTGCACAAGTACGGGTGCGGCCTCCGGCCCGGCAGCGGGGGTGTTCACCTGCGCGGGCGGGGTAGCTTGCGGCGGAACAGAATCGGCGGCGAGCGCCGGGCTCGCGGCCGACACCGGGCCGAGCTCGGGCGGGCGGACGGTCGAGCCCCCCGTGGCCGGACTACCCGTTCCAGCGCCCTCGCTCACCGCGGGGGAAGCAGCCGGGGCTACCGACGCAGGTGCCGCATCGGCGGTGGAAGTCAGCGGCTCACCGGACTTTTCGGCGCGAATCGCGGCCAGGGCGGCGGCACCGCGGCGACCTGGGGGCGCGGCGGCGACTGCGGACGAAGCCGGGGTGGCGGGTGCCTGCGGCGCGACCTGGGCCTGCTGCGGGGTGGCGTGCGCTTGCTGCGGCGCAGCCTGTCCCTGCGGGGCGGAGGGAATTGCGCCGGTTGCGATTCGGCGTTCCAGCTGTTCCAGGCGTTGGAGCGTCGCGGTTTCGGCGTCCGAGGCCGCGGGCAGCAGCATGCGGGCGGCGATGACCTCGAGGAGGAGGCGGGGGTTGGTGGCGCCGCGCATGTCGCCGAGGCCCTCGTGGAGGAGTTCGGCGTGGCGGGCGAGGGTGGCGGGGCCGAGGCGGTCGGCCTGGGTGCGCATGCGGTCGAGGACGTCGCCGGGGCCGGTGACCAGGTTGCGATCGGCGGCGTCGGGGACGGCGCGCAGCAGGATCAGGTCGCGGAGGCGTTCGAGCAGGTCGGTGGCGAAGCGGCGGGGGTCGTGGCCCGCCTCGACCACCCGGTCGATGGTGCCGAACAGGGCCGAACCGTCGGCGGTGGCCAGGGCGTCGACGGCGTCGTCGATCAGCGCGACATCGGTGACGCCGAGCAGCGAGACCGCGCGGGGGTAGGTGACGCCGTCCGGGCCCGCACCCGCCAGCAGCTGGTCCAGCACGCTGAGGCTGTCGCGGGGCGAACCGCCGCCGGCGCGAATCACCAAGGGGTACACCGACTCCTCGACCTGCACGTTCTCCTGATCGCAGATCTTGCCGAGCAGGCCGCGCATGGTGGCGGGCGGCAGCAGGCGGAACGGGTAGTGGTGGGTGCGCGAGCGGATGGTGGGCAGCACCTTGTCCGGCTCGGTGGTGGCGAAAACGAAGATGAGGTGGGCCGGCGGCTCCTCGACGATCTTGAGCAGCGCGTTGAAGCCCGCGGTGGTGACCATGTGCGCCTCGTCGACGATGAAGACGCGGTAACGGGATTCGGCCGGCGCGTAGAACGCGCGGTCGCGCAGTTCACGGGTGTCGTCCACACCACCGTGGCTGGCGGCGTCCAATTCGATGACGTCGAGGTTGCCGGATCCGCCCGGCCCCAGCGCCACGCACGACGAGCACACGCCGCAGGGCTTGGAGGTCGGGCCCTGCACGCAGTTGAGCGAGCGCGCGAGGATGCGCGCCGATGAGGTCTTGCCACATCCGCGCGGACCCGAGAACAGGTAGGCATGACTGATCCGCCCGGTATCGAGCGCGGTACTCAGGGGATCGGTGACGTGCTCCTGCCCCACCACTTCAGCGAACGTTGCCGGTCGGTACTTCCGGTACAGAGCCACGGGGAGAGGTTACCGGCCCGGACCGACAGGGGGTGATGCGCGCCGGGGCCGGTCGCCCGGTACGTCGTTTCCGTCCGGAGGACCGTCCATCCTGTGACGCAAATCACGTCCAATCTCGAGGCCCGGTCAAAACCGACCGACCCGAACTGATATCCCGTCAATGCTCACAGCAAATTCTTAGCGTGTCTTTAGACAGGAATTGCCGAACCCGGCTCACCTGCTACGTCACCAGATACAGACTTACGTTCTGTTTCAACTCCACAGAGCGGACATAACGATCCAGTCAACCGATGCAGCAAGATCGCAATCGTTTGGCTACCGTGGACATCGGCAACTTCGGTAGCCAAACCTTCATCAGGTTGGTTGCCCCGGCCGGTCCCTCATCCCGACCGGGGCACAACCAAATCTCCCGGAGGAAACGCCAAGTGCCGTCGCATGACGACATCGCCACAGCCTGGCTCTCCAGTACCGAATTCGCGGGCGACATCGCCGCGGTCGGACTGCTCAGTCGAGCCATCTGCCCGAGCGACTACGACATCAAGCGCGATTCACTACCGGTGTCGGCCGCCGCCGATCCGGCCACCGCGAACGCGATTCTGGAACTGCTGCAGCGCGGCCAGGTGCCGACCATGGCGGCCATTCGCACCCTCATCGTGCAGAACGACATGCGGGCCGAGGCCGATCGGATCGAGCGGCTGGGCCGCCGGGCCCAGCGCAGTATCGACGACTTCGGGCGGGTGCTGGCCAAGGTCACCGACGAGTACTGGGTCGCCCACGGCACCGGCCCCACCCGGCGCGACATTCTGCTCACCGAACCGGTCATCGAGCTGATCCGCGATCGCGTGGGCGAGATCGCCCCGACCGCCATCAAGCATCTGTGGCTCATCGAGCGGGCGCAGCGCGCGGGCTGGATCGCCTACAACGCCACGCCCCGATCCCTGTGTGCCGGAAGGCGTTTCCATGCCGCCCGGTATGGAAACCGGGTTTCACTGCGACCGGTGAACACCATCGGCACGCTGGTGACGGCCTATCTGCGTGATCAGCTGGCCGAGCAGGGCCGCCCGCCGCGCTGGTCGGTGCTGGCCTACGAACTGCGCGACGACCGCGGCCGCCGGGTGTTCAACGACACAGCCGACGCGCGCGTGCAGCAGCAGTGGCTGGTGACCGCCGAGTGGATGGCGCTCGACGACGGCAATCCGGTGCCCGGCCCGCGTGGATTGCGCGCCTTGAACAAGAAGAGCCGGGAACAGCGCAGCTAGAGGTGTTACGGACGGGTTTCCTAACCCGCATATTTGTAACAGCGCCTTAACGTGAGGATTCGGTAACTTCCACGAAACGCGATCGCGCGTGGAAGAGGAGTTCCCGGATGCCAACACCCCATATCGACCCGGCGGCGACGGCTTGGCTGTTGGCCGCCACCGCGCTGGTGCTGCTCATGACGCCCGGACTGGCGATCTTCTACGGCGGCATGGTGCGCTCGAGCGGTGTGCTGAACATGCTGATGATGAGCTTCATCTCGATTCCGCTGGTGACGGTGGCGTGGCTGTTCGGTGGGTACAGCCTCGCGTTCGGGGATGACGCGGGCGGCGGAATCATCGGCGATCTCGGTCATTTCGGGCTCGCGGGGATCAATCCGGACACGGTGTACGTGGTCGATTCGCAGACCGGGGCGGGGGTGCCGGAGATTCTGTACGTCACCTTCCAGCTCACCTTCGCGATCCTGACGGTCGCGCTGATAAGCGGTGCGATCGCCGATCGCGCCAAGTTCTCGGCGTGGATGATCTTCGTGCCGGTGTGGGCGCTGATCGTGTACGCGCCCATCGCGCACTGGGTGTGGACGCCGGACGGCTGGCTGCACAGCCTGGGCGCGCTGGACTACGCGGGTGGTCTGGTAGTCGAGATCGCCTCGGGCGCTTCGGCTCTCGCGATGGCGATCGTGCTGGGACCGCGCGTGGGCTTCAAGCTCGATGCCATGCGGCCGCACAATCTGCCGTTCGTACTGCTGGGCGCGGGTCTGCTGTGGTTCGGCTGGTTCGGGTTCAATGCCGGTTCCGCGTTGTCCGCCAATGGAATCGCCTCGGCGGTCTTCCTGAACACCCTGGTCGCGGGCTGCCTGGGCATGCTGGGCTGGCTGGTGGTGGAGGCGCGCCGCGACGGCAAGCCGACCACCTTCGGCGCGGCCTCGGGCGCGGTCGCGGGTCTGGTCGCCATCACGCCGTCGTGCGGGTACATCAGCACCATGGGCGCGGTGGTCGTGGGATTGGCCGCGGGCGTGGTGTGTTCGTTCGCGGTGAGCTGGAAGTTCAAGGGCAACTACGACGATTCGCTCGACGTGGTGGGCGTGCACTTCATGGGCGGCATCATCGGCACGCTGCTCATCGGCTTCCTGGCCACGCGGGTGATGACCGGGGACGGCGGCGCGCGGGGCCTGTTCTACGCCGGTGGGCTGTCGCAGCTCGGTAAGCAGGCGGTGGGCGTGATCGTGGTGGCGGGCTTCGCCTTCGGGGTGACGTTCCTGCTGGGCAAGGCGCTGGACAAGACCATCGGCTTCCGGGTCAGCCGGGAGGACGAGCTGGGTGGCGTCGACTTCGCGCTGCACGCGGAGACCGCGTACGCCGAAGGCGTGCACGGGCATTCGCCGAGCCGGATCGGTAAGCCGCAGGGGCACTGACCCGGTCCCGGTCAGTTCACCTTGCTGGCCGGGACGCTGAAAGTGTTGCACTGCATGGCACGGTCCTTGTCGTAGCCGATCTCGAACCAGCCGCCCATGTTCTGGGCGGTGCCGTGATCGCGCATATCGCCGGGACTGTCGCCGCGGTGATAGGCGTCGTTGGTCGCGACGCCGATCTGCGCGCTGGTCAGCGAACCGCCATTGCTGGAGGACGACAGGTACATGCCGTCGAAGCACTGAGCTTGCAGTTCGGTGCGGCGCGACAGTTCCAGGCCGAGGGTGCTGGTCGCCCCGGCGTCCCGGCGCTGGGAATGCACCTTGCCGAGAATGCCCGCCTGCGCCTGGACGTGGTGGCCGTATTCGTGGGCGAAGACCGAAAGGTAAACGACCCAGTTGTTGCCGAAGAGATCGGTCTGCAGCTGACTGATCGGCATATAGATGGTCGCGTCCGCCGAGCAGTAGAAGGCGGCGAAATTGTTCGAGTTACCGGTGCACAGGGTGGTGATCCCGTTGGTGTCGGCGGAGACGTTCAATTTCGGCGGCTCGAACGGCAGATTCATTTTGTCGAACAAGGGTTTCCACGCCGATTGCAGACAGTCGGCGGCGGTCTGGAAGAACTTGCGGGCCACCTCGACCTGGGTGCCCCACGGCGAGTACGCGCATTTGGCGGGCAGCAGCGTGTAGTCGGCATTGGTGAGCAGCGGATTGTCCGAGGTGGCCTGGATGCCGTGATTGTCGCCGCCCGCGGCGTAGGTGGTCTTGACATTCGAGCCCGCGCTGACCGAAGTCAGCCCGGTGGTGATGGCGGTCCGCAGCAGCACTCCGGTCACCAGCAGGATGAGGATGATCAGCAGTGCACCTACCCGGCCGCGGCGGCGCGGGGTCGGGCGAGCCACGGGGATGGCACCGGTCGGCGGGGCCACGACGGGTGGCGGCATGGGCGCGCGGTAGCCAGGTCGTGGCTGACCGTACGGCTGCTGGCCATACCCGGGCTGCTGTGGAAATCCCTGTTGCGGTGGATAACCGGGGCGGGGCGGCGACACGCCGGGCTGCTGTGGAAAACCTGGGCGCGGCGGCACGCCCTGCTGTTGTGGATAACCCGAAGGCTGTGGATAACCCGGCTTGGGATAACCAGGCGGCGGGACGGGTCGCCCCGGCTGCTGAGGATTGCCCTGCTGCCGTTGGTATCCGGGCGGAGGGGTGCCGCCCGGCGGCGGAACGGCCGGGAACTGGTTGGGCGGGGCCGGCGGATTGCCTTGGGGCGGCTGATTTCCGGGCGGGGGCCCGGGGCGGCGGCCCGGAGGTGTCGGTCCGTGATCGGACGGTGGGCGAGTCATCCCCCGCACCCCCTCGTTTCTCAGCGATAACCTGCCGGCTCCATAGTCCTGCGCCTTGCCGCTGAGGAAGGATAGCAAGCTGGCTAGAGTACCCAGTCATGCAGATTTTCCGGGGGGCCGCCCTCGTCGCGCTGCTGCTCGCGATGGCCGGGGTGGCGGCGCCGTCCGCGGGCGCGCAGGCGAGCGGTGTGGATATCACCGCGGAGGTGAATCTGGGCGACGACGGTCTGCTGCGGGTCACCGAAACCGTGAAAGTGCCTGAGGGCGGGGACTTTCGGCAAGCGGTGCCGTTGCGGGTGCAGACCGGCGCGAGCGTGCAGCGCAATTTCCAGGTGACCGACGTGTCCGCCGACGGGGACGGCGAGGCGAATGTCGCCGACGACGTGTTCACCATCCACGCGCGGCCGGGATCGGCGACCTTCAAATACACCGTGCACAACACCGTCAGTGATGCCACGGGCGCGCAGGTGTTCCAGTGGACCGGCGTATTGAATACCGATGTCGCGTCCATCGATGCGACGGTGTCGAGCCCGAGTTTCCGCATGGGCATCACCAAGTGCACGATCGGTCCGCCGGGAAATCCACAGGACTGTGCGGATATTCGCGTGGAACCGGACGGGTTCGCGCATCTGACGAAGACGGATCTCCACAAGGGCGACATTCTGGACGTGACGCTGCAGCTGCCGCCGAACACGGTGAAGGCGAATGCCGATGTCCACGACAACAACGCACCCAATGCGTTCTCGCTGACCTGGCCGGTCTACGCGGCCTTCGGGGTGCTGCTCGCGGCGCTGGCCGCGGCGGCCGGATACGTGATGTGGTCGCGGCGTTCCGGTCCGGCGGGGACCGAGGTGCTCGATCCGCTGGTGCGCGAGGGCGATCACGTCGTGTTCTCCTCCCCAGACGGCATCCTGCCCAGTACCGCCGGGCTGCTGCTGGACGGCTACGCGGATGCGCCGGATATGGCGGCCACCGTGGTGGATCTGGCGGTGCGCAACTACATCTGGGTGCGCGTCGAGGGTGAGTCGGATTGGCGTTTCACCCGGGTGAATCCGGCCGACGAGCACCTGTCGCCCTACGAGCGCGCGGTGTACGCGGCGCTGCTGCCCGAGGGCGCGGAGTCCGTGCTGCTGTCCGAACTACGCGGCAAGCTGGACGCGAAGGCGGTACGCAAGGCGCTGATCGATGACGCGGTGACGGCGGGCATCTTCGTCGACCGCACCCGCCGGGGGCTCGAATTCTGGCTCGGGGCAGCGCTGATCGCGCTGGGTGTGATCGCGACGGTGGTGCTGGCCGTGGGTCCGCAGCGGCACGCCCTGGTCGGTGCGGCGATCGCGCTGGGCGGGGTGGCGGCCATGCTGCTGCCGCGCTATCTGCCCGCCCGCACGGTGCTGGGCCGGGAGCTGACGAACGAGGTGCGGGCCATGCAGCGTGGCCTGGACGCGATTGCGCCGCAGCGGATTCCGGCGGCGGATCAGGAGCTGGTGTTCTCGCGGGCCCTGCCGTTCCAGGTGGCCGCGCGCCGCGGCGACCAGTGGGTGCGCACCTTCCGCGAGCTCGATCCGACCGCGGACGGCAGTCCGGGCGTGTACTGGTTCGGCGGCTTCGAGGGCGATCGCCGGTTGCACAATTTCGGCGCGCATTTCCCGTACTTCATCACCGCGGTGGAGGGCCTGTTCCGCGGCGCGGACCAGCGGTGACACGCCCGGATCGACCGATATCCCGACCGATGTACGAAGGGTCGGCGTCGGCTATTGTCGCGCCGTGAGCAATCTTTCAGCAATATCGCTGGCCACATCGATAGTCATCGCGGTCTCATGACCGAACGCCATCTCGCACTGAACGTTCAGGATCTGAGCTATCCAACCGCTATTCGGAATACGGATGCCGGATTCGGCCGCGCGGTGCGGGTGCGGACGGCCGCGCTGCGCGCGGAGCATCTGGTGCGGAATCCGCAGGCGGTGCTCGCCGACGTGGCCTGGTGCTCGCGGGCCATCGCCGGATATCTCACCCTCGACGACCCGTACGGTGCCAGCGACGGGGTTCGGCAGGCGGTCGCGGATTCGGCGGCGGCACAGGGGGCCCGACTGCGGTCGGTGGCACGGCACGCCGGACAGGAGTCGGTCGAGGTGACGCTGGCGGGGGCGCGGTGGACGGTTCCGGCCGGGGGTGGCGTGGTGGCCCCGCCGATGGTGGCGGATCTGCTCAACGGGCTGTGGCCCGCGCTGATCGGACGCGATCGGGAGCTGCTCGGCTTCCTGCTCGGGGCGAACGGCAGTCCGGGCTATCCACTCCAGGCGACCACGCACACCGGTTACCCCGCGGAGCGCTGCCTGTACCTGTGGGCGGACGCGTGGCAGCGGGTGTGGACCGGCGACCCGGCGGCGGAGACGGTCATCGTGGACGGCATCGAGGCCGCGGTGGACGTGCAGGGCACCGCGGGCGACGACTACGCGCTCACCATCGCCTACTCCGCACTGTGCCTCCTGGACGCGGTATTGCGCGACGAGGCCGCCGAATTCGACACCGCGCTGGTGGAGGGCCTGGAGTTCCACCGCCGATTCTGGGAAGCCCAGCCACGCTGGCTCGACCCGGAGGGCTTCATCGCCTGGCCGCTGCTCGCAGTGGCCTGTCTGGCGGTCGACCGAGGCATGCGCCCCGGCGTCACCACCGACTATCTGCCCCAGGGTTTGCTCTACCGCGCCACGGCAGACTGAACACTCGGCAGGCGTTTACCTCGGGCCTTCCAGCGCTCACTCAGCGGCGTGGACGGCCAGGGCGCGACGGGCGTAGGCACGTACGTCGGCATCGGTGTCTGCGAGCGCGACGTCGAGGGCTAGGCGGGCTGCGGCCGATTCGGGCCAAGCGCTGAGTGTGAGCACCGCGGCTTTGCGGATGTCGGGGTGGATGTCGGCAAGAGCGGTGCGCAGCGGCTCGGCGGCGTGGTCGGGTCCCACCGCCGCGAGTCCTCTGGCCGCGCCTTCACGGATCTGCCAGGCCGAATCACCCAGCGCGGTGGTCAGAGTGGCGACGTCCGCCGTCGCGCCCAGCCTGCCGAGCGCCGTGAGCGCGGCGGCACGTACCAGCGGGTCGCGGTCGCCGAGCAGGACGCGGATGGTGTCCGCCCCGCCTGCACCGATGGTGGCCAAGCCCCGCGCGGCCGCGATACGCACCTCGCGGTTGTCGTCATGGGCGGCAGCCGTCAGCGCGTGCCAATCGTCCAGGGACACCAGGCCCTGCACGGCCTGAACGCGCACGCGATGGTCGGCGTCGACGGCGGCCTTGGCGAACAGTTCGGGGCTGCCCGCCCGCAGGGCACGCAAGAGGTCCACGACGGCGGCCCGCACCAGCGGATCCGGGGAGTCCACATGACTATCGAGACCGGTTGTGGCGGGCAGGATTTCGGCGAGCTCGCGCAGACCGTCCACGGCCGCGGCTCGTACCTCGGCGTCGACGTCGGCCAGTGCGGCGATGAGCAGCTCGGCGAAGCCGTCGGGTGTGTTCTCGGTGAGCACCGACAGGGCGGTGGCACGGACCCGCGGATCCGCGTCGGTCAGGAACTCCGCCAGCTCGTGGACGCCGGGGGCGTCCAACGCGAGCACCAGCGCGATACGCGGCGCGACAAGCTCTTTCGCCGGACCGCCCGGAATCCGGGGTGAGCGCACCTGCTCGTCCAGGTTGGGTGGGGTGCCGACGAGGGCGGGCTGCTCGACGGCGATCACCGCGCTGTCGGCCGAGGGCAGGTCGTCGAGGCCGGGGACCGGCACGAAATACGGTGCCACCGGCCGTTTCAGGAACTCCATCTCGCCGTCGGCGGTCTTGCGCAGGTTCAGGTGGTAGCGCCATTCGACATCGTCGCGTTCGGGGAGGTCGGCACGTTCGTGGTAGAGGCCCCACCGGGATTCGGTGCGGGTGAGCGAGGAGCGGGCGGCCATTTCCGCGCAGTCGCGGATGAAGCTCACCTCGGCGCAGCGCATGAGTTCGTGCGGGCTGCGCGCGCCCATTCCGGCGAGGTCCTCGCGCATGCGGTCGAAGGTCTCGATCGCCAGGGAGAGCTTCGTGGCCGTCTTGGGCGGGGCCACATAGTCGTTCACGAAGCGCCGCAGCTTGTACTCCACCTGCTGCTGCGGCGGCCCGTCCGGGCTGTGCAGCGGGCGGTAGATCAGCTCGTGGGCCGCGGCTAGCTGATCGGCGGGCAGGTCGGCCGGGGCGGGGACCTCGTCGAGGGTGGTGGCGGCGTGCGCACCGGCGAGGTCGCCGTAGACGAACGCGCCGATCATGTAGTTGTGCGGGACGCAGGCCAGGTCGCCCGCGGCGTAGAGGCCGGGGACGGTGGTGCGGGCATGCTCGTCCACCCAGACGCCGGAGGCGGAATGTCCACTGCACAAGCCGATTTCGGAGATGTGCATCTCGATGTCGTGGGTGCGGTAGTCGTGGCCGCGATTGGCGTGGAAGGTGCCGCGGGTGGGGCGTTCGGTGGTGTGCAGGATGCCTTCGAGGGCTTCGAGGGTCTCGCCGGGCAGGTGGGAGACCTTCAGATAGATGGGGCCGCGCGCGGATTCGATCTCGCGCTTCACCTCCGACATCATTTGCCCGGACCAGTAGTCGGAGTCCACGAAGCGTTCACCGAGGGCGTTGACCTGGTAGCCGCCGAACGGGTTGGCGACGTAGGCGCAGGCCGGGCCGTTGTAATCCTTGATGAGCGGATTGATCTGGAAGCATTCGATGCCCGAGAGTTCCGCGCCCGCGTGATAGGCCATGGCGTAGCCGTCGCCCGCGTTGGTGGGGTTCTCGTAGGTGCCGTAGAGATAGCCCGACGCGGGCAGGCCGAGACGGCCGCACGGCCCGGTCGCCAGGATGACGGCCTTCGCGCCGACGGTGACGAATTCGCCGGTGCGCGTATTCAACGCGGCCGCGCCGACCGCACGGCCACCCTCGGTGAGCACCCGCACCGGCATCAACCGGTTCTCGATCCGGATGCGCTCGCGCATCTTGCGTTGCCGCAGTACGCGATACAGCGCCTTCTTGACGTCCTTGCCCTCCGGCATGGGCAGCACATACGAGCCGGACCGGTGCACGCGGCGCACCGCGTACTCGCCGTAGGCGTCCTTCTCGAACTTCACGCCGTACCGTTCGAGCCGCTGCACCATGGCGAAGCCGCGGGTCGCGGTCTGATAGATGGTGCGCTGGTTGACGATTCCGTCATTGGCGCGGGTGATCTCGGCGACGTAGTCCTCGGGTTCGGCCTTGCCGGGGATGACGGCGTTGTTGACGCCGTCCATGCCCATGGC
>NZ_JBSGBY010000230.1:0-11960 GCF_053601505.1 Nocardia sp. NPDC004722 | reverse complement strand
ACCCATCGACACGCTCAACGAGAACCAATCCAACGGACTCACGATGAGAGAGCACCGGCGATGACGCACGCCCAGATAGCCCCTCGTACACCGCCCCTTCTTGGTGCCGGTCAGGTGCAGATGCTCGCGCAGGGCGTCCAGCAGGCTGGTGCGCGGCTCCAGGACCGCGTAGTACTCGTGGCCGTTCACACGCAGGGTGGTCATGGTGCGGCTGGGCCCGAGGAATTCGGCCGGTGCGATGCCGGTCCGCTTCGACGGTTCGACTGTCATGCCTCGCCTCCTGCCTCGCGGACTCGGGAGGACCGCGTTGGTTGCCGGACTGCGGTTGGGATGAGCTGGCAAAAGCCTAGCAACGTCGATGGGTGGGTGCGCGGGGCGATCGCGGCCCGCACGAGTGGCCGAAGCGCCCCGGCCTGCCCGGTAGGCTCGAGGCGGCAGTGCAGGACGCGAGAACGCAGGACGCGAGCAGGAGGCGGTCATCGAGGAGCGGGCAGTCGCGGCGACGGAGTCGGCGCGCATACTCGGCAGGATTCTGCCCAACGGGGTCGCCGCGGCCGAACTGACGGTGTACCCGGAGGACCTGAAACCGCATCCCGGCGAGGAACATCTCATCGCTCGCGCGGTCGAGAAGCGGCGGCGCGACTTCATCGGCGCGCGGTACTGCGCGCGGCAGGCCCTCGAACAGCTCGGGGAACCGGCCGTCGCCATCGGCAAGGCCGAGGACGGCGCACCCGCGTGGCCGCGCGGCATCGTCGGCAGCCTCACCCATTGCGACGGGTACAAGGCCGCCGCCCTCGGGCACAAGCTGCGGGTCCGCTCCATCGGCATCGACGCCGAACCGCACGACCGGCTGCCCGACGGGGTGCTGGAATCGGTCAGCCTGCCGCCCGAGCGCGAATGGCTCGCCGCGGTGCTGCCCGGCACCGACCTGCACCTGGATCGGCTGCTCTTCTGTGCCAAGGAGGCCACCTACAAGGCGTGGCGTCCGCTGACCGGGCGCTGGCTCGGCTTCGAGGACGCGCACATCACCTTCACCGTCGACGAGGAGTCCGCGGGCGGCGGTGCGGGCACCTTCCACACCGACCTACTGATCCCCGGCCAGGTGACCGACGGCGGCGCCCCGCTGCGCTCGTTCGACGGCCGCTGGCTGATCAGCGACGGCCTCATCCTGACCGCGATCGTGGAGGCCTGATGACGACGGAACCGGGCACCCTGCCCGCCGCCGAGCGCGACAATCCGGCCGAGGGTAAGCGGGACAAGCGATCCCGCGAGCCGCGGCCCCGGCGTGAGAAGCTGCCGCCGCTGGTGGACGCGTTCGGCGGGCTGGTCATCGTCGACAAGGACGGCGGCTGGACGAGTCACGACGTGGTCGCCAAGGGGCGAGGACTGTTGCGCACCAAGAAGGTCGGGCACGCGGGCACCCTGGACCCGATGGCCACCGGCGTGCTGGTGCTGGGCGTGGAGCGCGCCACCAAACTGCTCGGGCAGCTCATCCTGACCACCAAGGCATACACCGCCACCATCAGGCTGGGGCAGTCCACGATCACCGATGACGCCGAGGGCGAGGTCACCGCGACTACCCCGGCCGGGCACGTCACAGATGCCGAGATCGCCTCGCACATCGCGGAATTGACCGGCGACATCCAGCAGGTGCCCGCCACCGTCAGCGCGATCAAGATCAATGGTGAGCGCGCCTACGCCCGCGCCCGCGCGGGGGAAGAAGTGGAGCTGGCCGCGCGGCCCGTCACCGTGAGCCGCTTCGAGGTGCTCGAGCGCCGCGACATCGACACCTGCGCAACGCAGTTCGTGGACCTGGATGTCGAGGTGGAGTGCTCCTCGGGCACCTACATTCGCGCGCTCGCCCGCGATCTGGGTGAAAAGCTCGGCGTCGGAGGGCATCTCACCGCGCTGCGCCGTACCCGCGTCGGCCCGTTCACCCTCGAACACGCCCGCACCCTGGAGCAGCTGGCCGCGGCCGCCGCGGCGGGCGAGCCGATGCTGAGCCTGGATATCGACGCGGCCGTGCGCACCGCCTTCGAGGTCCGCGAGATCACCGAGGCGCAGGCGGGGGATCTGCGCAACGGCCGCTGGCTGGAACCGATTGGTCTGCAAGGTGTCTACGCGGCGATCGATCCCGCCGGGCACGCGGTTGCGCTCCTCAAAGAATCAGGCAAACGCGCCGCCTCGGTCATGGTGGTGCGGCCCGCCAATCTCTGAGGCGGCCCAGGCATTCCGGCCCCGGCGCGGGCACTGCCCTAGCGCCGACCCGGCGCTGCCCAAATCCGCACGCGGTCCGCGCGGCGAGCGCACCATGGAAAGGTCGTTCGGCCGCGTAGAGGAGGCGATCATGGCCACCGACCTGTCGCAGGAATCCATGAAGCAGTTTGTCGCCGACCACTTCGAGGAGTTCGTGAACCGGCGCAACGCGGCGGTCATCCACCGCAATATGACGCCGGACTTCCTCGACCACGACGGCCCGGGTGGCAAGCCCACCGACCTGACCGGCGACGAGAAGATGATGCTCGGCATGTACGAGGCCATGCCCGACCTGCACGTCACCGTGGTGGAAATGCTCGCCGAAGGCGACAAGGTCATGTGCCGCAACATCTGGCGCTGGACCGACCGCGCCACCGGCCAGCCCATGACCTTCCAGGGCTTCGTCCTGTGGCGCTTCCAGGGCCGCCGCATCGCCGAACGCTGGGCCACCGTCTCCCAGCCCTCACCGCATCCCGGCTGGGCGTAAAGCCAGGACCGTCAACACCTCGACGGCGAGCGGCGCGGCGACCGAAAATCGCTGGCGCCGTGCGAGCCCGCGAGCGTAGCGTGACATCCCTCGACGCGGGGTAGCGCAGTTAGGCAGCGCATTGGTTTCATATGCCAGAGGTCGCGGGTTCGAATCCCGCCCCCGCTACGACCGACGGCCCCGGGCTTTCCGCCCGGGGCCGTCGCCGTGTCCGCGCACTCCGCCGCGATACCGATCCTGCCGTAATTCATTGGCCGCGTGGAGACGTGCTGTATAGCGTGAGTTCTCGACGCGGGGTGGAGCAGCCGGTCAGCTCGCCGGTCTCATATGCCGGAGATCGCAGGTTCGAATCCTGCCCTCGCGACGTGCACGGCCCCGGGATCAGCGTCCCGAGGCCGGCTTGCGTCAGCGGCCCTCGACGGTGTGCCGAATGACGGTGCGGGGCGGCGGTTCCGGCGGGTCGCTCGCCGGGTGTCGTGCACGGCGGTTTCCTCGGGGTTGTGGTTGGGGTGTGGGGGCCGCGTACGGTTCAAGGGTGGAGTTGCGGCAGTTGCGGTATTTCGTCGCGGTGGCGGAGGAGCTGCATTTTCGGCGGGCGGCGGAGCGATTGTTCATCTCGACTCCGACGCTGAGTCAGCAGATCCGGGCCATCGAGCGGGAGGTGGGCGGGCCGTTGCTGATTCGGGGGAATCATGGGGTGGAGTTGACGGCGGCGGGGGAGGTGCTGTTGAAGACCGCCCGGAATGTGCTGGAGGCGGCCGAGATCGCGCTGCGCGAGACCCGCGCGGTCGCGCAGCCCGGCAACGCGGTGTTCCGGCTGGGCATTGTGAACGGCGCGCCGAAATGGCTGCCCGGCCGGATGGAGGCGCTGCTCAAGGCGCGGCAGCCGGGGGTGCGGGTGGCGTTCGCGACCGGCACCAGCAGCGAGCAGGCGCGGCTGCTGGATCGCGAAGAGGTCGATCTGGCGGTGCTGCGGCTGCCGGTGCGGCTGGCCGACCATCTCACCTACACGCCGATCGCCGACGAGGAGCTCGGCATCGTCATGTCGCGTGAGAATCCGCTGGCCGCAGCGGGTTCGGTGGAGCCGGCCCGCATCGCGGACCACGAGCTGATCATGTTCGCCCGCGATGCCGCGCCCGAAGTGCACGATTCGGTACTGGCCCAGTTGCGTGAGCGCGGCGCGACCGTGGTGCTCAGCGACAGCGCCATGAGCCACGCCCAGATGCTGCAACTACTGCCGCTGCGCCCGGAGGCGATCGGTGTCGGCTCGGCCCGCACCGCGTCGGTGCCGGGACTGGTGTGGCGGCCCCTCCAGCCGCGCCCGCTGGTCATCACCTATGCCGCCGCCTGGCGCACGGCGACCCGTAACCCTTTGCTGCACACCATGGCCGACGCGCTTGCCGGAGGTTTGCGGCTGTCCTCGGACTGAGCGCCGCGACGGCTGGGCGCACCGCGTCGACCGCCGCCGCGCCACCTGCGTCTGGTTCGCGCCACCAGCGTCCGGCTCGCGCACCGGTGTCGGCTCGCGCCACCGGCCCGGCTACGGGACCGACACCGGGCGCAGGCAGCTCTCCAGCGGGGTGACGATCGAGCACAGGGCGGGCTTGCGGGTGGGGCGGTAGTCGGCGGGGACGCCCTGCGCGGCGGTGATGGCCTTGAAGGCGGGCACCGCGTCGGTGGGGTGGCGGGTCAGCGTCGGGTCGTTGCGGGCGTCGACGGTGTAGAGGCCGAATCGCGGTGAGTAGCTGCCCCATTCGTAGTTGTCGGTGAGGCTCCAGTAGTTGTAGCCGATGACGTCGATGCCGTCGGCCTTGGCGCGCTGCAGCCAGTAGACGGTGTCGCGCAGGTGGTCGGCGCGGTCGTAACCGTCGGCGCGCGGGGCGGCGTCATCGGTGGGCAGCCCGTTCTCGACCACGTAGAGCGGCAGGCCGGGGAACTTCTCGGCGTAGGTGCGCAGGTCGTAGTAGATGCCCTCGGGTTCGATGGCGTTGTTCCACAGATCGCTGCCGACCAGCGAGGCGCTGGGCAGATGTTGCAGGGACACACCGTAATAGAAGTCGAGGCCGACGAAATCGAGCTTGCCCTTGACCCGGTCGGCGAACAGCAGATCGGTCAGGTTCTGCACGATCGGGTACTGCGCGATATTGCTGGTCACCCGCGCGCCGGGCTGCCGCTGGTGGATGTAGTCGTAGATGGCGCTGTGCGCGGCGACGAGCCGATCGAACATGGCCGGGGCGTCCAGCAGCCCGATGTCGCCGATCTGAATCGACTGCGCGACATAGCCCATCGGCTCGTTGATGGTCACCCACATCGGGTCGTCGGCGTCGTAGCGGTCGACCACGCGGCGCATATTGGTCAGCCAATCCGCCACCATGCCCTGGTTCTTCCAGCCGCCCTTGTCGGCCTCCCAGCCGGGGATCACCCAGTGGTCCAGCGTCAGCATCGGCCGCATCCCGGCCGCCTTGATCTTCGCGATGACCCGGTCGTAGAACTGGAAGCCGTTCTCGTCCCACGTGTTCGGCTGCGGCTGCACCCGCGCCCATTCGATGGACAGCCGGTACACCTTCAACCCCATGCCCGCCGCCAGATCGACGTCCTCGGCGTAGCGGTCGTAGAAGTCGACCGAATTCCGGTACGTGTCATGGGCTTTCCCGGAATTGGCATACCGCAGCCAATTGCTGTCGGGCGCATGGCCTTCGGACTGGAAACCCGCCATGGCCACGCCCCACAGAAAGTCCGGCCCCAGCGCGGGCACGCTGGTCGGCGCGCCCGAGCTGCCGGTCCCGGAACCGCTCGCGCTGCCCGATGCCGAACCGGTGCCGCTGCCGGATCCCGATCCACTGGAACTGCCGGACCCGGCGATGTCCGCGGGATCCGCGGCGGCCGCGGCGGCACTTCCGGCGATGACGGCCAGCGCGGTCAACATCGAGCACATGACTCGTGAGCGTTTCACACCGGGGGACGATACTGGTCACTCGTCCAATATGCGACCGATTCGGCCGATAATCTTCGATGTTAGTCCGGGCCTCACACGCCTTCGATCCCACGTCGTGGACCGCGACGCACGTCGCGGGTTGGCTGAAAGGCATGACAGACAAGGGATTTGCACAGCAGTCCGAGCGCGCGGTGGTCGTCGGCGGCGGCTCGGGAATGGGACAGGCGATCGCCGACGCCCTGTTGAGCGAGGGCTACGAGGTGATCATCGTCGGCCGTTCCGAACAGCGACTGGCCGACGCCGTCCGCGAACTCGGCGACGGCAAACTCACTGCGATCGCCGCGGACATCACCGATGAGCAGGAGGTGGCGCGGCTGTTCGAGACCGTCGGCGCCGTCGATCACGTCATCACCACCGCAGCGGATCTGGACGGTTCCTACGGGCCGATGGCCACTTTCGACTTCGAGCACGGCAGCGGCTTTCTCGAGACCAAGCTGCTCGGCGCGATGCTGCTGGCCAAGTACGCACGCCTGACCGAAAACGGTTCGCTGACGGTCATTTCCGGTATCGCGGCCTACCGTCCGGCGGTCGGCGGGGCGATGGTCGCGGCCATCAACGCCGCCCTCGAGGGCCTGGTCCGCGCTCTGGCCGTGGAACTCGCCCCGATCCGCGTGAACGCCGTCTCACCGGGCTGGGTGATGACCGGTATCTGGGACCAGATGCCATGGGAGGACAAGGACGAGCGGCTGCGCGCGATGGCCGAGAAGCTGCCCGCCCGGCGCTTGGGGCGGCCCGAAGATGTCGCGGTGGTGGTGGCGTCGCTGCTGCGCAGCCACTTCGTGACGGGCACGGTGCTGCACGTCGACGGCGGCCACCGGCTGGTCTGACCCGCTAGTGCGCCTCGCTCAACCAGATGGCCTCGGCGGCGATGCTGCCGAGGTCGATGGTGCGTTCCTCGACGCGGACCGCGATGGTGCCCGCGAAGTCGCGGCGCTCGATCACCGCGATCGGGGTGTCCAGGGCGATGCCCAGGGAATCGAAGTAGCGCAGCATGGCCGGGTCGGAGTCGGAAATGCGTGCCACGCGGCCGGATTCACCGGCGTCGAAATCGCTGAGCTGGCGCGCCGGGGGAGTTGGGACCGCGCCGTCGACCGACGGGATCGGGTCGCCGTGCGGATCCCGGTCCGGGTGGCCGAGTTTGGCGTCGATGCGCTCCATCAGCGTTTCGGACACGGCGTGCTCGAGCACCTCCGCCTCGTCGTGCACCTCGTCCCAGCCGTAGCCGAGCTCGTTGACCAGGAAGGTCTCTATGAGCCGATGCCGGCGCACCATGGCGATGGCGGCGCGGCGGCCGTCCTCGGTGAGCGTGATGGAGCCGTAGCGCGCGTGCTCGACCAAGCCCTGGTCGGCCAGCTTGCGGACCGCCTCCGACACCGTCGACGCGGACACCCCGATCTTCTCCGCGAGCAGCTTGGTCGTCACCTTCTCCTGTGACCACTCACGCGCGGTCCAGATCACTTTCAGATAGTCCTGCGCGACCGAGGACAGCTCCGGCGCGATGCTGGTGGTGGTCCCGTGAGATTCGGAAGAGGCGGACGGATCGGCCAGCTCGCGGCGGGTGGCGATGTCTCGTTTTCCGGGCACGTACCCGAGCTTAGGCACACCTGGCGCGGTTTCCCACATCGGCTCGCATGCTGGTAGGGGCGATGCCACACCGAGCTGAGCGAGCATGTCGTCGAGACCGTGGCGACAACTTCGCGGTGAGCCCCCGTCCCGGTGAACACGCGGTGACGGGCATGCTTCCACCCGTGAAGATCGGCACGGCCGAATATTGCCTGTGACGCGCTTTAAGTAGGCTTCCGGTGTGCAGAGATGGCGAAGCCTCGACGAGATGCCCGCGGACTGGGGCCGGTGTGTCCTCACGATCGGGGTGTTCGACGGCGTGCACCGCGGTCACGCCCAGCTCATCAGCCGCGCGGTGAAATCGGCTGCGGTGCGCGGTGTTCCATCGGTGCTGATGACCTTCGACCCGCACCCGCTGGACGTGGTGCGGCCCGGTTCCCATCCGGCGCAGCTGTCCACGCTGAACCGGCGCGCGGAACTGGTCGAGGAACTCGGGATCGACGTGTTCGTGGTGATGCCGTTCACCCGCGACTTCATGAAGCTCACGCCGCAGGAGTACGTGGAGGAGCTGCTCGTCGACCGGTTGCACGTGTCCGAGGTCGTGGTGGGTGACAACTTCACCTTCGGCAAGCAGGCCGCCGGCACCCTCGACACCATGCGTGAACTCGGCCGCGCCCACGGCTTCGACGTCGACGGCGTGCAGCTGCTGGGCGAGCACGCGGTCACCTTCTCCTCCACCTATATCCGCGGTTGCCTGGGCGAGGGCGATGTGGGCGCGGCCGCCGAGGCGCTGGGCCGCCCGCACCGCGTCGAGGGCGTGGTCGTGCACGGCGACGGCCGCGGCAAGGGGCTGGGCTTCCCGACCGCGAACGTGGCCCCGACCATGCATGCCGCGATTCCCGCCGACGGCGTGTACGCGGGCTGGTTCACCGTCCTCGAGCCGGGCGACCCGCTCGCCGGGCAGCGGCTCATGGCCGCCATCTCGGTCGGCACCAATCCGACCTTCGACGGGCGCAATCGCACCGTCGAGCCGCACATCCTGGATTTCGACGCCGACCTCTACGGCAAGCACGTGGCCGTGGATTTCGTCGAACAGCTGCGCGGCATGCGCAAATTCGAGTCGATCGAGGAGCTGGTCGAGGCCATCGGCAAGGACGTCGATCAGGCCCGGAAAGTTCTCAATTCCGAGGACATGTAAACTGGCCCGTCGGGTCGGCTGCGGTTCGCGGCAGCTCCCACCCGGCTCAGTGTTTTGAACACCGTTCCGGACTTTAGCGCGGACTGAAACAAGGAGATTCTGTGGCTCTGACCACCGAGCAGAAGAAGGCCATTCTGGCCGAGTACGGCCTGCACCCGACCGACACCGGTTCCCCGGAGGCGCAGATCGCGCTGCTGTCGAAGCGGATCGCGGACCTGACCGAGCACCTGAAGGTGCACAAGCACGATCACCACACGCGCCACGGTCTGCTCGCGCTGATCGGTCGTCGTCGTCGCCTGTCGAAGTACCTGCAGGCCAACGACATCAACCGCTACCGTTCGCTCATCGAGCGTCTGGGCCTGCGTCGCTGATTTCAGCGACGACATACCTCCGCCAGCGGAGGTAGTTGACGAACCGGCCGACGAGGAGGCATAGAATCTCCTCGTTGGCCTTTCGTATATGTGTCCGATTTCCCCAGGAGGGGGAGGTCGAGACGGGTATACGCCAACAGAAGCCGTATGCACCCGCCGCGTGGCGTCGGTCTTCGGTAGTGGCTTTTCGGGGCGCGGATTGAGATGAACCATGCGCGCCCGGAGGGCTTCGATCGATGATCGCCTCCGCGTCGCCCTTCGTTGGAACGTTCCAGCCAGAGGGGACATCGGCCGGGTGTGCGTGCGACGACCACGAGGGTTGCCGCGCGCCCATGTCGGGTACGGCCGACGAGCCGGATCGCACGAGACGAATGTGCGAACCCCGGCGAAGACGAGAGGTTGAGATAAAACACATGTCTGACACACAGACCAGTTCCGCCGCCGAGGTCGAGCCCGGCGTCTTCGAGTCCGTGGCCCTGATCGACAACGGCGCCTTCGGAACTCGCACCATCCGTTTCGAGACCGGCCGCCTGGCCAAGCAGGCCGCGGGTTCCGTGGTCGCCTACCTCGACGACGAGACCATGCTGCTGTCGGCGACCACCGCCTCCAAGCAGCCCAAGGATCAGTTCGACTTCTTCCCGCTGACGGTGGACGTCGAGGAGCGCATGTACGCCGCGGGCCGCATCCCCGGCTCGTTCTTCCGTCGTGAGGGCCGCCCCTCCACCGACGCCATCCTGACCTGCCGCCTGATCGACCGGCCGCTGCGTCCGTCCTTCGTCGACGGCCTGCGCAACGAGATCCAGGTCGTCGTGACCGTCATGTCGCTGGATCCCAAGGATCTCTACGACGTGGTCGCCATCAACGCCGCCTCGGCGTCGACCCAGCTCGCGGGCCTGCCGTTCTCCGGTCCGGTCGGCGGCGTGCGCGTCGCCCTGATCGAGGGCCAGTGGGTCGCGTTCCCGACCGTCGAGCAGCTCGAGGGCGCCGTGTTCGACATGGTCGTCGCGGGCCGCGTGGTCGAGGGTGACGTCGCGATCATGATGGTCGAGGCCGAGGCCACCGACAACGTGCTCGCCCTGATCGCCGACGGCGCTTCGGCTCCGACCGAGGCCATCGTGGCCGAGGGCCTCGAGGCCGCCAAGCCGTTCATCGCGCGACTGTGCAAGGCGCAGGCCGACATGGCGGCCCTGGCCGCCAAGCCGACCGAAGAGTTCCCGATCTTCCTGCCGTACCAGCCCGACGCCTACGAGGCCGTCGAGGGCACCGCCAAGCGTGAGCTGAACGAGGCGCTGTCCATCGCGGGCAAGCAGGAGCGCGAGGAGAAGATCGACGAGATCAAGCTCGCCGTACTGTCCGAGCTGGCGGAGTCCTTCGCCGGTCGCGAGAAGGAGCTGGGCGCGGCCTTCCGCTCGGTCACCAAGAAGCTTGTGCGCCAGCGCATCCTGACCGACAGCTTCCGCATCGACGGCCGTGGCCTGGCCGACATCCGCGCCCTGTCCGCCGAGGTCGCGGTCGTGCCGCGGGCCCACGGTTCGGCGCTGTTCGAGCGTGGCGAGACCCAGATCCTGGGCGTCACCACCCTCGACATGGTGAAGATGGCGCAGCAGGTCGACTCGCTCGGCCCGGAGACCTCCAAGCGCTACATGCACCACTACAACTTCCCGCCGTACTCCACCGGTGAGACCGGCCGCGTGGGTTCGCCCAAGCGCCGCGAGATCGGCCACGGCGCGCTCGCCGAGCGCGCCCTGATGCCGGTGCTGCCGTCGCAGGAGGAGTTCCCCTACGCCATCCGTCAGGTGTCGGAGGCGTTGGGCTCCAACGGCTCCACCTCGATGGGTTCCGTGTGCGCCTCGACCCTGTCGCTGCTGAACGCCGGTGTGCCGCTCAAGGCCCCCGTCGCCGGTATCGCCATGGGCCTGGTGTCGGACACCGTGAAGAACGACAAGGGTGAGGACGAGGTCCGCTACGTGGCCCTCACCGACATCCTGGGCGCCGAGGATGCCTTCGGCGACATGGACTTCAAGGTCGCCGGCACCCGCGAGTTCGTGACCGCGCTGCAGCTGGACACCAAGCTCGACGGCATCCCGTCGCAGGTGCTGGCCGGTGCGCTGAACCAGGCCAAGGATGCCCGCTACACGATCCTGGACGTGATGGCCGAGGCCATCAACACCCCGGACGAGATGAGCCCCTACGCTCCGCGCGTCACCGCCATCAAGATCCCGGTCGACAAGATCGGCGAGGTGATCGGACCCAAGGGCAAGGTGATCAACCAGATCACCGAGGACACCGGCGCCAACATCTCCATCGAGGATGACGGCACCGTGTTCGTCGGTGCGACCGACGGCCCGTCGGCGCAGGCCGCGATCGACGCGATCAACGCGATCGCGAACCCGCAGCTGCCGAAGGTCGGCGAGCGCTTCCTGGGCACGGTCGTCAAGACCACCGCCTTCGGCGCGTTCGTGTCGCTGCTCCCGGGCCGCGACGGTCTGGTCCACATCTCGAAGCTGGGCAACGGCAAGCGCGTCGCCAAGGTCGAGGACGTGGTCAACGTGGGTGACAAGATCCGCGTCGAGATCGCCGATATCGACAACCGCGGCAAGATCTCGCTGGTGCCGGTCGACGAGGATTCGGACAACTCCGAAGCCTCTGCTGCGGTCGACGCGATCGCAGAGTAATTATTTCTCTGTGACGAAGAAGCAGTCCGCTGTGCGCGCGGCGTCCGCGCGCACAGCGACAGACTCCGCGCACGGCGCGAAGGACATTGCCCCCTTGCTCCGGAATCTGGAGCAGGGGGGTTCTGCACTCGTAGTGGCCCAGAACCAAACGACCGCAACCGATATCGGTGTGCGGCGCACGGTGCTGCCCGGCGGGCTACGGGTGGTGACCGAACACGTGCCGGGCGTGCGTTCGGCGTCGATCGGCGTATGGGTCGGTGTCGGCTCCCGCGACGAGGGCCCGACCGTCGCCGGTGCCGCGCACTTCCTGGAACACCTGCCTCTCCGGCGGGCAGCGGGTGTTCAAACTCGCGGCCGAACTCGCCTATCTCGAATGCGGTGACCTGATCGAAAAGCTGGTGGCCGAGGGCAATTT
>NZ_JBSGBY010000229.1:0-11987 GCF_053601505.1 Nocardia sp. NPDC004722 | reverse complement strand
TCAGCCAGGAGCGCCGGATTCCGGCGAGTGCGGCTGCGACGGCGGGGATCTCGATGCAATGCACGCCCGCACCGGCCAGCGCCGCAACGGGTCTGGTGATCGCGGTCAACGGCCAGGTGCCCGACGGCGAGGACCTGTCGTGGCTGTGGGATGTGCGCTTCGAGCACTTCGAGGGCACCCAGGTGGTGGCCGCCGGTGAGCGCGCCACCGATCTGGCGGTGCGCCTGACCTACGCGGGCGTCGAGCACATCACCGTCGCGGATCCCTTGCGCGCCATCGCCTCCTGCCCGCCGGGGCGGGTGGAGGTGCTGGCCAACTACACCGCGTTCCGCGACCTGAACCGCGATCTGGAGACGGGGACCAAGGCATGAGTGAATCCACCGTCCGCATCGGCCTGGTGCTGCCCGACGTGATGGGCACCTACGGCGACGGCGGCAATGCCGTCGTGCTGCGGCAGCGCGCCCGCATGCGCGGCTACGACGCCGAGATCATCGAAATCCCGCTCACCGAGCCGGTTCCCAACTCACTGGACGTCTACACCCTGGGCGGCGCGGAGGACTCGGCGCAGCGTCTGGCCACCCGCCACCTGCAGCGCTATCCGGGCCTGCAGGAGGCCGCCGAACGGGGCGCGCCGGTGCTGGCCATCTGCGCGGCGATCCAGGTGCTCGGCCACTGGTACGAGACCTCTTCGGGCGAACGGGTCGACGGCGTCGGCCTTTTCGACGTCACCACCTCGCCGCAGGACAAGCGCGCCATCGGCGAGGTCGCCACCCAGCCGATGATCCCCGGCCTCTCGGCGGCCCTCACGGGGTTCGAAAACCACCGTGGCGGAACGAAGCTCGGCGGCGACGCCAAGCCGCTGGGACGGGTCACCAAGGGCGTCGGCAACGGCGTGGGCGACGGCCTCGAGGGCGTCATCCAGGGCTCGGTCCTCGGCACCTACATGCACGGCCCCGCCCTGGCCCGAAACCCCGAACTCGCCGACTACCTCCTCTGCCGGGCCCTCGGCGTGGATTCCCTTCCGTCCCTGGATCTCCCGGAGGTCGACCAACTCCGCCGCGAACGCCTGCGCGCCTGACACAGGTATCGGTGAAAAGGTTTCCGGCAGTGATCTCTCACGAAGGTGTTGAGGCCCGGTCGGCTGACCGGTAATCTCGCGCGCGGCCAAGGTGACTAGGGAGGTGGCCGGTTGCGTAGACGCGCCGTGCTCAAGGCTGCCGGGATGGCGGCTCTGCTGGCGGGTGTCGGAACGGGTGCCGCCTACCGCGGCGCCGGAACCGCGTCCGCCGATCCGCTGTGGAACGCGCTGTTCCAGGCGTGGGTACCGGAAATCTTCGCGCCGCTACCGGATCCGCCCGAACACAGCGAGGCCATCGTCATCGGCTCCGGTTTCGGCGCCGCGGTGACCGCGCTGCGCCTCGCCGAGGCGGGCGTGCAGAACACCGTGCTCGAGCGTGGTTCGCGCTGGCCCAACGATCCGTGGCGGGAGATCTTCACCGGCGACGACCTGCCCGACGGTCGCGGCTTCTGGCATCGCAGCAGCTTCACCGGCGTCACCAAGGTCCCCATGCCCGTCGGTGATTTCGGCGGCGTGCTCGATGTCACCCAGTATCCCGGCATCGACGTGTGGCGGGCCGCGGCCGTCGGCGGCGGGTCGATCGTGTTCACCGGCGCTATGGTCGCGCCGCCGAAACACCTCTTCGACCAGGTCTTCGGGGGCGTGGTCGGCTACGACGAACTGGATTCGGTCTACTACCCGCGGGTCCGGCAGATGCTGCGGCTGTCCACCATGCCGCAGGACGTGTACGACTCCGCGCCCTTCGCCCACTCCCGGGTGTGGGATCAGCAGGTGCGGGCCGCGGGATACGAACCGCAGGCCAATGATTCGATCTTCAACTGGGATGTGGTGCGCTCCGAGCTGTCGGGCGGCAGCCGCCCCTCGGCGACGGCCTCACGCAGCAATCTCGGAAACTCCAACGGCGCCAAGTTCGATCTGAACCAGAACTACCTGCGCTACGCCGAGGGCACCGGCCGTTCGGCCATCTTCCCCGGCCACCGGGTCGACAGCATCGGCCAAGACGGCGGCGGCAAGTACGTGGTCACGGTCAGCAAGCTGTCCCCGGCCGGTCAGGTGCTGCGCACCCGCACCCTCACCTGCGATCGCCTGTTCCTGGGCGCGGGCTCGGTCGGCACCTCCGAACTGCTGGTGCGCGCGCAGGCCACCGGCGCGCTGCCGAATCTCAACGAGCACGTCGGCGACGGCTGGGGCACCAATGGCGATGTGGTGCTGGCCCGCAGCATCAGTTCGCTGTCGGCCACCGGCGGCGGCGTGCCCAGCGCCAGCCGCATCTTCGACGACTCCGGCATGCCGCTGCACCTCGAAAGCTGGTACGTGCCGGGCATTCCGGTGGACACCGGCGCGATCGCGTCGCTGGGCATCGTGCTGGACCCGACGCGGGCCCGCTTCGGCTACGACCGCGGCAGCAACGGGGTCGGCCTGAGCTGGCCGCGGGCGGCGCAGGACGCGGTGGTGGCCGCGTGCCGCGCGGTGGATCACAAGGTGGCCCAGGCGGGCGGCTCGGTGGTGGACTACACGCCGATCGCCTATGACGCGCAAGGCTTCTTCACCGCGCACCCGCTCGGCGGCGCGGTGCTGGGCCGGGCCACCGACGGCTACGGCCGCGTGGTCGGCCACCCGGGCCTGTACGTCATGGACGGCGCGGGCATTCCGGGCAGCACGGCGACGGTGAACCCGTCGCTCACCATTACCGCTGTGGCCGAACGCAATATCGAGGCGATCATCCGGGCCGGGCGCTAGGCCGTCACGCGACGCCCCTTCCCCGGTCATTTGCGCCGACTACGCTGGCGGGACCGTTCGATGAGGAAGGGGACGTCGTGATCGAGGCCGACGCACCGGAGGCAGGGGAGTTCCCGCACAAGCCTCCGGCCCTGTGGACCGATTTGTTCATGCTCGCCCTCGCCGTGGTCTCGGTGGCGCTGGTGGTCTGGGTGACCTTCTTCCCGGTCGCCGACCAGACCTTCCGGACCATCCGGATCGTCGACTACAGCATCTGCGGCGTGTTCCTGCTCGAATTCCTGTGGCGCTGGCGGCGGGAGGGCTGGAGCTGGACCTTCCCGTTCATCTACTGGTACGAGGTGCTGGGCATGATCCCGGTCACCAGCCCGTTCTTCCGCGGCTTCCGGCTGCTGCGCATCGTGGTGATCGCGGTGCGGCTGGGCCGCGTCGCCGACCGCGCCTTCGGCGACCGGATCACCGCGGCGATCGTGAACCGTTCGGTCGGCGCGATCGTGGACGCGATCAAGCGGCCGGTCACCATCGCGGTGCTCGAGGAGGTCGCCGAGGTGTTGCGCTGCGGCCGCTACACCCGCAATATCGCGAACGCGCTGGAGGAGAACCACTCCGAGATCGACGCCATGATCCTCGAGATCATCCGCAACGATCCCCAACTGGGGAAGGTGCGCTACGTCCCGTTCCACGAGGAGATGATCCGCAGCGTGGCGGACGCCAGCTTCCGGGTCATCTTCCAGGTGCTCGCCGATCCGCGCACCGACGAACTGGTCGCGGACGCGTTGCGCGAGAACATCAATCAGATCCGCGACGCCGTGCACGCGGGCGAGCGGGTGGCGGAGTCGGTCGACAACCGGGTGACGCCGCGGCTTCCGTGACCGTGCTGTGTACCCCCGCGTACGGCCTCAGAACTGCCCGTGCCGGATCAGATCGCGCGGCTGGGCATATCGGACCACCTCGAACACGATGAGCGCCAGCAGGACCGCGCAGAGCATGCCGAGCGCGGCCAGCGCGGGCACCGTCGACGCCACGGGCAGCAGCACCAGCAGCACGGCCGCCGATACCAGCCGCGGCACCAGCAGCTTCCCGGTCGCGTAGTGCCGGAATCCCACCAGGGCAACGAGATACGCGATCACGCCGCCGTACAGCGCGAACAGCGGAATCCCGTGTAGCTCGTCGCTGAGCGAATGACCCTGCGCGCCACCGACGTAACTGAGCACCTTCTTCAAACCCAAGGCCATGGCCACGATTCCGGCGATCATCGGGAAGTGCCAGAAGGTGTAGCAGTTGCGGGCTATCTGGATGCGGCGCTCGCCCGCGGCGGTGTGCATGGCGTGCTCCACCACCATCGCGGCGACATCGAAGTAGGCCCACCACAACAGGCCCGCCACCGCCAGGCCCAGCATCGATCCCACGGTGATCGACCAGGAGATCGGCAGCCCGGCCACGCCGACGCCGATCGACACGATGGATTCGCCCAGCGCGATGATCACGATCAGCCCGTACCGCTCGGCGAAGTGCGAGGGCGAGTACAGCCGCCATTCGTTGCCCGCGAAGAACGTCCAGCCCATGTCCCAGACCAGCGCGGCCAGCCACAGCCCCAGCTGGACCGTGGTGTGGGCGAGCGCGCCCGCCACCAGCAGCACGCTGGCGACGCTGAGTGAGCCTGCCGCCCAACGGATCACCTGGCGGCGCAGCTGCGCGTCGTGGGCGCTGGCCATCCAGAACACGCTCAGGTGGACGAAGCGCATCACCAGATAAGCGATGACGAACACCAGTGGCCCGTACCAGCCGCCCGGCAGATCGTGGAACGACTCGGGAATCGTGAGCGCGATCATGAACGCCGCGCCCATGGCCACGAACATGGCCACCCGGGCGATGCCCTCGTCGGCCTTGACCACGTTGCCGAGCCAGGAGTAGCCGATCCAGCCCCACCACAGCATGGCCAGGATCAGCAGGGCGCGCAGCAGATTGATCGCGGTCGTCTCGTGCGCCGCGAAGTCGGTGACCATCGTGAAGGCGAAGACGATCACCAGGTCGAAGAACAGTTCCAGCTGGGTCACCGAGGCGTCTTCGGCGACCGGCATCATGCGGGTGCGTGCGGGACCGGGCATGAGGGACATACTGCCCGGAATTTGATCAGGCGGTGCCGAAGCCCGGCTCGAAATTCCGGCCGTAGTCCATACGCTGCGCGTATCCCGGCTGGACGTAGCCGCTGAAATCCTCGTATCCGGCGGCCGGTTCGGCGTAGGACGCTTCCTCCGCCTCGCCGAGTCCTTCGAGGCCGGTGATGGATTCGACGAAGGCGATGAAGTTGGTGATCATCGCGTCGCCCTCGCGCTTGGCGCTGCGCTTGAGGAGCATGCCGGGCGCGGGGATCGGCAGGTAGAGCTCGGAGTGGTACCAGACCTCGGTGGCGCCGTCCTCGGTCTCGGCGAGGTCGAACCAGCCCTTGCCGCCGGCGCCCGCGCTGGATTCGCTGACCCGCCATTCCACGCGATGATCGCTGCAGGTGTACTCGACGACCTGCCGGTCGGGGCGGCCCATCAGATTGGCCGACACGTAAGCGCGCTTGGGTCTGCCGAATTCGTCGCGGGTGGCGACCCGGACGTCCTGGTGTGAGGGCGACCAGTCGGGCATCTGCTCGACCATGAGCAACGCGTCCATCACCTGTTCGGGATCGATGTCGATGACGAACCGGTGGTCAGTTTTCGTGCGCATATCTACCCTCCACTCGGGCACCGATTGTGACCAGCGTCGCTGCGAGAGTCAACTGTGCTCACGGCCGCTTCTGACCGACTGGTCGGTCTGATTATGTCGATTTGCCCTGGCTGGCAGGGCAATCCGGCAACGCCGGAGGAGGTAGTAAATATCTCGAAAAGGTAACCGCTGAGTGAAGCCGACTCCCCGGTCTGGTGATGCCCGTCACACCGCCGGAATGACCCGTTCGACCGCCGTCCGGATCAGGCGCGCCGCCTCGTTGTCGCCGAAAATATCGGGCAGCGTGAGCCTTTCGACGATGAGCCAGTTGAGGGTCAGATACAACAGCAACACCGAGTCGGCATCGCCGGGCAACCCGGATTCCAGATGGTTGCGCACATTGAAATCGATGTCGGCGCGCACTCGCTCGGACAGGATCGCCTGCAGGTCCGGTCGGCGGGTGGCTTCCAGGCGCAGCTCGAGCAGGGCGAGGTAGCCGGTGCGGAATCCGGTGATCCGCGCGACGGTCTCGGCCATCAGCTCCGCGATGGTCTCGCGGGTGCGCGGCCCGGTGAACAGGTGGTCCATCGTCTCTTTGCTCGGCTGTAGCCGCTCGTAGAAGCGGTGCCCGGCCTGGACCAGCAGCTCGTCCCGGTTGGGAAAGTAATTGGAGGCGGTGCCCGCGGGCACGGCGGCCTCCTTGTCGACCGCGCGGAAGGTGAGTCCGCGCGCGCCGTCGCGCGCGAGAACCTCGATTGCCGCGTCGATCAACGCGTTTCGTCGTTCCGGATTCGTTCGAACCATTGACACCACTCCATGTGTAGTACTACGTTCGTAATCACTACGGACACAGTACTACGAACAAGGCGGTAAAGCATGCGAAAGCTCGTCTACTACGTGGCGGTTTCCCTCGACGGCTACATCGCAGGTCCGCAGGGGGAATTCGACTTCTATCCGATCGGCGAGGACATGATGGCCTGGTTCGGCGAGGAGCTGCCGGACACCCTGCCGAGCCATGTTCGGGCCCAGATCGGCATGCCGGTCGACACCCCGAACCAAAAGTTCGACACGGTCCTGATGGGACGCGGCAGCTACGAACCCGGTCTCGCCGTCGGCGCCGAGAGTCCCTTCGATCACCTGAAGCAGTACGTCTTCTCGCGCACCCTCGCGCCGGTCGCCAGCCCGCAGGTGGAGATCGTCTCGGGTGGCGCGGCCGAACTGGTCCGGGGCTTGAAGAAGGAAGCGGGCCTTGATATCTGGCTCTGCGGCGGCGGTGACCTGGCGGGTCAGCTGCTCGGCGAGATCGATCAGCTGGTCATCAAGAGCTACCCGGTCCTCGCGGGCGCGGGTGTGCCGATGATCGCCGGCGATTTCAGCCCGAGCCTGTTCACGGTCACCCGGCGGCGGGAGTTCGCCAATGGCACGCAGGTGACCTGGCTCGACCGGGCCTGATCACCCGGCCGGTCGATCGCCCTCGCGGAGCAGCGTGGTGACGTGCACCGCGGTCTCGTGCAGCCGGTTGAAGATCTCCAGCAGCAAGGTCAGCTCCGCGTCGCTGTAATCGCCCGCGATCTTGCCGAACTCGCGGGCCAGGACCTCGTAGTGCGGCGCGATCTCGGCGATGCGCTCGTCCACGGCGGTGATGATGACGCGGCGGCGGTCCTTCGAATCATGTTCGCGCCGAACGAATCCGCCCTTCAGCAACCGGTCGATCATCCGGGTGATGGCCCCGGTGGTCAGGCCGGTGCGCTGGGCCAGTTCACCGGCGGTGGCGGGCCCGCTCGCCCGCAGCATGGTCAGGCAGCGCAGGTCGGTGACGTGCAGGCCGAGCTTGTCGGCCATGGCGCCGTGCATCATCACGGCATCGGTGGCGCTGCGCTGGGCGGCGAAGGTGAGTGCGGCCCCCAGCTCCTCGTGTTTCTTGCTCATCCCTTGACACCTTAGTCTTACTCGGACAATATCTTACTCAGTCAACTACTTACCGATTCACTTGTTGCCTGATTCAGATATTTCGGGAGGGACGCCATGACCACACAGCAGCGCACCGATGAAGCAGCCGTCCGCGAACTGCTGGCCGAAGCCGACCGGGCCTGGGAAGCCGGGGACGCCGCGGCGTTCGCGGCCGTCTTCGCGCCGGATGCCGATTACGTCACGTGGTTCGGGCAGCGGATCACCGGTCGCGACGCCATCGAGTCCTCGCACGCGCCGCTGTTCACCAAGTTCCTGAAGGGCACCCGCACCGACGGCGAGATCACCTCGGTGCGCTTCGTCTCGCCGGACGTGGCTCTGGTGCACGGGCGCGGCGCGGTGGTGAAGGGCCGTAAGAAGCGCAACCGCTTCAACACCAAGATGGTCCTCTACGTGGTGGCCCGCACCGACGGCGAATGGTCCATCGCCGCCTTCCAGAACACCAAGTACCACTGGCTTTTCAACGCGCTGTTCGCCAAGTAACTGGAGGTAGGGGAAATCCGGGCGACCTGGGCCGGTACTCTTGTGGGTCGGTAGCAGCAGTTTGTCGATCTTGGAGGATTTCCGCCGTGGCTCTAGTCGTCCAGAAGTACGGAGGATCCTCGGTCGCCACCGCCGAGCGCATTCGTCGGGTCGCTGAGCGGATCGTCGAGACCAAGAAGCAGGGCCACGATGTGGTCGTCGTGTGTTCCGCCATGGGCGATACCACCGACGAGCTCCTCGATCTGGCCCAGCAGGTCGCGCCCGCCGCCCCCGCTCGCGAGATGGACATGCTCCTCACCTCGGGTGAGCGCATCTCCAATGCCTTGGTCGCCATGGCGATTCACTCGCTCGGCGCGGAGGCCCGTTCCTTCACCGGTTCGCAGGCGGGTGTCATCACGACCGGCACCCACGGCAACGCCAAGATCATCGACGTGGCCCCGGGCCGGGTGCAGCAGGCGCTGGGTGAAGGCACGATCGTGCTGGTCGCGGGCTTCCAGGGCGTGAGCCAGGACAGCAAGGACGTGACCACGCTCGGCCGCGGTGGTTCCGACACCACCGCCGTCGCGCTGGCCGCCGCGCTCAATGCCGATGTGTGCGAGATCTACACCGATGTGGACGGCGTTTTCTCCGCCGACCCGCGCATCGTCACCGACGCCCAGAAGCTGGACACCGTCTCCTACGAGGAAATGCTGGAGATGGCCGCCTGCGGCTCGAAAGTTCTCATGCTGCGTTGCGTCGAGTACGCGCGCCGCTACAACGTGCCCGTGCACGTGCGGTCCTCGTACACCGACAAAACGGGCACCATGATTACCGGATCGATGGAGGACATCCCCTTGGAGCAAGCAATCCTCACGGGCGTCGCGCACGACCGCAGCGAGGCCAAGGTGACCGTGGTCGGCATTCCGGACAAGCCGGGCTACGCCGCCAAGGTGTTCCGCGCGGTCGCCGATGCCGAGATCAATATCGACATGGTGCTGCAGAACATCTCGAAGGTGGAGACCGGCAAGACCGACATCACCTTCACCCTGCCCAAGCTCGAGGGCCCGCGCGCCGTCGAGCTGCTCACCAAGCAGCAGGGCGATATCGGCTTCTCCCAGGTCGTGTACGACGACCACATCGGCAAGGTGTCGCTGGTCGGCGCGGGCATGAAGTCGCACCCGGGCGTGACCGCCACCTTCTGCGAGTCGCTGGCCGAGGCGGGCATCAACATCGACCTCATCTCGACTTCCGAGATCCGAATCTCGGTGCTGGTCAAGGACCACGACCTGGACGAGGCCGTGAAGGTGCTGCACTCGGCGTTCGATCTGGGCGGCGACGAGGTCGCCGTGGTGCACGGCGGAACGGGGCGATAAGACCATGGGTGTGCGTGTAGGCGTCGTCGGCGCGACCGGTCAGGTCGGCGCGGTCATGCGAAAGCTGCTGGAGGAGCGCAACTTCCCGGCCGACGAGGTGCGCTTCTTCGCGTCCTCGCGCTCGGCGGGCAAGACGCTGCCGTTCCGCGGCAAGGACATCGTGGTCGAGGACACCGAGACCGCGGATCCGAGCGGCCTGGACATCGCGCTGTTCTCGGCCGGTGCCACCATGTCTCGTGTCCAGGCCCCGCGCTTCGCGGCGGCCGGTGTCACGGTCATCGACAACTCCTCGGCCTGGCGCAAGGATCCCGACGTGCCGCTGGTCGTCTCCGAGGTCAACCCGGAGGCCACCCGCAACCTCGTCAAGGGCATCATCGCCAACCCGAACTGCACCACCATGGCCGCCATGCCGGTGCTCAAGGTGCTGCACGACGAGGCCGGGCTGCAGCGGCTGATCGTGTCCAGCTACCAGGCGGTTTCGGGCTCCGGCCTGGCCGGTGTGGAGGAGCTGGTCTCGCAGGTGCGCGCGGTGATCGGCGATGCCGAGAAGCTGGTGCACGACGGCAGCGCGGTCGATTTCCCGGCTCCGAACAAGTACGTGGCCCCCATCGCCTTCGACGTGATCCCGCTGGCCGGTTCGCTGGTCGACGACGGCAGCGGCGAGACCGACGAGGATCAGAAGCTGCGCAACGAGTCCCGCAAGATCCTGGGTCTGCCGGATCTGCTGGTGAGCGGCACCTGCGTGCGCGTGCCGGTCTTCACCGGTCACTCGCTGTCGATCAATGCCGAGTTCGCTCGCCCGATTTCGGTGGAGCGCGCCGAGGAACTTCTTGCCAAGGCCCCTGGCGTCACGCTGACCGATGTCCCCACCCCGCTGGCCGCCGCCGGTATCGACGAGTCGCTTGTCGGCCGCATCCGCCAGGATCCGGGTGTGCCGGACGGGCGCGGTCTGGCGCTGTTCATCTCCGGTGACAATCTCCGGAAGGGCGCGGCGCTCAACACCATTCAGATCGCGGAAGTTCTTCTGAACAACTGATCAGATCTGGCTGTAACTCGGATAGACGTAACGGACCGTGCACAACAAAGTGCACGGTCCGTTTTCGAATTTTCCCCGGGATCGGCCCGGCGCCCGGTGAAACTTGGTCAATCTGTCCAAAGTTCGGCGCAGGGGAGTGGGGCTAGTCGGTCGGTCGGCTGCACGTCGATGGTGACTTCAATGCGATGGGGTCGCAAATGCGCTGCGAGGCGTTCGGCAATTGCGCGTTCGGCGCGGTAATCCAAGATCATTCCGCCGGGAAACCGGAGGCGCACATGGACTTCATCGGTTTTCGGTGCGGCGGTCATCTGGCCTGCGCTCGGTGCGTCGCTGGTTGACCTTTCACAGAGCGCGAGTTCCGGATACCCTCGCGTTCGAGGCGCGCGGTGATGGATTGCACCGTCGCCCCGTCGGCAGTGGAGGAATACTTGGTGGCCGCAAGGGCGCACGCCGCGAACCACATTGCCGCGCCGCCGATTCCGGCTCCGAGTAGGAAGAAGAGAAGTTCGCCGGGCATGACCACCTCTTGTCGTCCGTTTGGTTCGACGGGTCCTCTTCAAACGTTAAACACAGAAAAATTGCGGTGCAATAAGAAAAATCCATGTTCCATACTGTGCGCCGTAAGCTCGCCCGGTCTGGAATCCTTGTCGACAGATCCCGTCTGGACGGAAAGGGCGGAAGGAGAAGGGCATGGTAGACATCGGCGAAACAAGCGGGCGGTGACGGCCGGGAAAGCCGATCAGGCAGAAGGAGTTTGACCCGGTGGCCGAAAGTACCCTTGGGGCACGGGTAGCGGAGTTGCGCCGGCGGCGGGGACTATCGCAGAAAGAGTTGGGAGCGGCGATTCGGCGCTCGGAAAGCTGGGTGTCGCAGGTAGAGCGAGACGTACTACCTGTTGAGCGACTGTCCGTTCTGCAAAGACTGGCGGACGTGCTCGGAGTGGCGGTACGCGACCTGAGACCCGAAGCAGCCGAACCGATGGCCGCCGACCGCGGTGACGGGCAACGGCCCGGCGCGGCGGTTTTCGAGCAGCTGCGGCTGCTGCTGACCGGACATCCCGCACTGGAACAGCTTTTCGGAGACGACGCCGATCGCGAGTCGGAGTTGAAACTCTCGGAGCTGCAGGAGCGCGTGGACCTGGCCTGGCAGCTGGCGCACGAGTCCCGATTGGTCGAGGTGGGCAGCAGTCTGCTGGAACTGATCCCGGATCTCGAGCACGCCGCCCGGTCGACCGTGACACAGCGGCCGGAAGTGCTGACCCAACTCTCGCGGGCCTATCAGGTCGCCGCGACCGCGTTCACCCGTCAGGAGGAGGTCGACGCGGCGTGGGTCGCGGCCGACCGCGCATTGTCCGCAGCCGAGGAATCCGGTGACGCGCTCAGCGTCGTGGCCGGAACATATCGCATGGCACAGGCTTTCCTGCGCCTGCAACGTTTGGAACAGGCCGAACAGGCCGCGCGAGTGTCGGTGGCGGCGTTGGCCGCCCAGGCGGCGGCCGAGCATCCGAAGCCGGAAGTGCTGTCGCTCTACGGATCCCTGCAGCTCATGCTGGCCGTGATCGCCGCGACCGACGGCAATCGTACGGCCGCGCGGGCCGGGCTGGCGGCGGCGCGTGCCGCCGCGGACCGGCTGGGCGAGG
>NZ_JBSGBY010000228.1:0-12012 GCF_053601505.1 Nocardia sp. NPDC004722 | reverse complement strand
GCCGACCGCGCCGAAGAAGACATTCGTCTCGACGGCGGTCCGCCAGCAGAACTCCGGCTGCCCTGCCATGGCCTCACGGGCGCATCCGGCCGCGCGCAGCCGTGGCGCGAAGATCTCACAGCCGTGCACGACGCCCCACAGATTGATGCCGAGCGCCCATTCCCAGTCGCCGAACCCGATGTCGCCCACCGGCTTTCCGCCGATGCCGACACCGGCGTTGTTGATCACCAGCGTCGGCGCGCCACGGAACACCTCCTCGGCGTACTCGGCCAGGCTCGCCACGTCCTCACGCCGCGACACGTCGCAGAAGAACGCGTGGGCCGCGCCGCCCTGTCGCTCGATCAGCCGCACCGTCTCGTCCGCGCGGTCCTTGTCGATGTCCGCGCACACCACTTCCCCACCGCGCGCGGCGAGTTCGAGCGCGAAGGCCCGCCCGATACCGCTGCCCGCGCCGGTGACCACGGCCCGCGCATGGTGCGAACGGCGCTTGCCGCCCAGGGCGAACACCACCTCATCGATCGGCCACATCTCAGCCCACCTGCTTTCGCACGGGCGAATCCGCCTGTGCCAGTGTCGAAACAACGAATCGTGCGGCCCGGCGCAGTGCCGCGGCCGCTTCGGGAACCAGCAGGGGCAGGGCCTGGAACACATGGATCCGGCCCGGCCACAGCTCGAGCTCGCACGAAACCCCGGCCGCCGCGGCCATATCCCGCAGCAGCCTGGCATCGTCGGCGAGCATCTCCCCCGCGCTGGCCTGCACGAACAGCGGCGGCAGCGCGGCACCGGACGGGATCCGCAGGGCCAGCCGCGGCGAATCAGCCGGTTCCGGAGCCGTATACAGCTCGATGAGCCGCCGTCCCACCCACGCCGGAGCCATGGGGTCGGGCAGCACCCGGTCGCGCCGTTCGGCGAGGGTCAGCGTCGGATCCATGAGCGGTGAGAACATGAAGGCCCCGGCGGGCTGCGCGACTCCGGCGATCGCGTTCTGCAGCAACAGATCCAGGGTGAGATGGCAGCCCGCGGAATCCCCGCCGATCACCAGATCACTCGCGCGATACCCGTGTTCGAGCAGCCACCGATACCCGGCGGCCGCGTCCTGCGCCGCCGCGGGGAAGGGATGCTCGGGCGCGAGCCGGTAGTCGAGCACGAACACCGGCAGCCCGGTGACCTTCGACAGCCGCGACGCCAGTCCGCGATGGGTGCGCGCCGAGCACACCACGTAACCGCTGCCGTGCAGGTAGTAGATGGCCCGATTCCCGTGCCGGACCCCGGCCGCGCGGACCCATTCGCCCCGCACGCCGCCGGAGTCGACGGGCATGATCGCGGTCCCCGGCAGGGTCGGCCCGAAGGCGGCCATGACACCCGCGATGAGCCCGCGCCCGGCCTCGATTCCGATTCGATTGTTCGGCAGCAACCCGTTGACCCGCCGCAACCCCACCACCGAGGCGGCGGCCGCGAGGCGCGTGCGCGTCGCGGCCCGCGTGGGCACCGCCTCGGACGGGAAGGTCGCCATTGACCTTGTACTCATGAGCGAAGCATCGCCGCTCAATGTGCCAGTTGTCAATGGCACATTGATAACAACCTAGAACCGGTGACGGTTACCAACCCCGCGACTGATACTTTTCGGCTATGACTGACTGGGTGTCGACGGGCGGCGAAACGGGCAGTGCGCGAACGAAACCACTGGCATGGCTCACAGCGCCGGTGGAACCCGCGGGGGACAACGGATTCTTCGGCCCCGGCTCGGTGACCTGGAAGGTCTGGGGCTATCCGACCGGGCTGTCGGTGGGATTCCAGCGGGCGGTGGTGATCGAGGAGCTGGACCCGTTCCTGGTGGCCTCGGTGCAGCACACCGGAAAGGTGTACAGCCAGGCCAGAACTCGCTACGACCACACCCTCGCGTACTTCTCGACGGTCCTGTTCGGCGATACCGAGACCGCGACCAAGGCGTCCGCGGTGCTCATGAGGATCCACGCCAAGACCGGCGTCGGCATCGAACCGCTGTCCGGATTGCCCTATGACGCCAATGATCCCGACTCACAGCTGTGGATCCACCTCACCGCGTGGCATTCGATCCTCTACGTCTACGAGCAGTTCGGTCCCGGCCCACTCTCGGACGCCGAGGAACACCAGTTCTGGAACGAGTGCGCGATCGCGGCGCAGTTGCAGACCTGCGATCCGGAGCAGGTGCCGCGCACCCGCGAGGGGATTCGCGCCTACTTCGAGGACATCCGGCCGCGCCTGGCCGCCAGCGAGGTAACCCAGCAGATGATGGATCACCTGCTCAACGCGCGGGTCATGTATCCGCCGCTGCTCGGCAGGCTCGGACCTTTCGCCTGGATGGCGAACAAATTCCTGCGCACGGCCACCATCGCGACGCTGCCGCACTGGCAGCGCGATCTGGCCGCCATCCGGCAGGGGAAGATGGCCGATCTGGCGGTGCGGCTGCTGGCCAAGCCGGTGTTCTGGGGCCTGTCCAAGAGCGGCCGACTGCAATTGACGCTGCTGGCCTGGCTCTCGCCGTCGACGGCCCCGATCGCCGCGCCATTCCTGCGCAAGATCCCGGCGCGCGAGCCGCATACGCTCACGCCCGCCGAAGCCTTCGCGCGGTGGCGGGTACCGTCCCCGGCCGAGCTCAACGCCCGGCTACATCAGTCGCTGGAGCAACGCCCCGCCGAATAGCGAAATGCCAACTGCCCCGAGGAATTCGGGGCAGTTGGCGTAGATCGTGAAGTAGGACGCTAGCGTCCGGCGTGTCCGCCGAGGGCCGCGGTGAAGATCGCGGGCCGGACGAGCGAGGCGCGCAGGTTGGCGCGCTCCTGAACGCTCAGCGTGGACCGGGAGCGCCGCGGCGCATCGCCGAGTACCGACAACACGGTGAGTGGGTTACGGGAGAAGTTGATGAAAGCCATGACAGCCCTCCTTCAGGGAGTTGGCCGGCTCATCCCGCTACGGAAGGGTGACTCCGAGGCGGTGGGCCGGGAGAGATGAGAGTGCGTGAATCGGTCTCGGACACGGACTGTCGCCGTGATTCATTCGTCCCTCACCTCCTCACGCTCGCCGTGATACCGATTACCTGCCTCGTCGATACGAAGCACAGATCGGCCATTATTACCTAAATTCGACCGACCAGTCAAATTCTGTTCACTTTCCGTTCACCTTCATAGGCTCGCGGCGGGAGCGCGCAGACCCACCGCGGCGGCCAGGCGGCGATGCGATTCCAGCCGGGCGTGCCGGTCATAGGTGCTGGTGTGGACCAGGAATTCGTCGGCCTCGGTGCGGCGCAGCACCCGCTCCAGCCCGGCGAGCACCTCGGCTTCGGTACCGGCCAGGTGCCCGCGCAGGGACTCCTCGAAGATCCGGCGCTGCCGCTCGGTCATGGGCTCACGCTCGATGACCTCAGGCGGCAGCAGCGGCGGGAATTCACCGCGGGTCCGCGACCACGCGGCCGACCATGCCTCCGGCAGCAGCAGGCGATGAGCTTGCTCGGTGGTGTCGGCGATCACCACCGAACCCGACACCACGACATAGGGCGCGTCGCCGCCGGGGCCGGGTCGGAAGGTGGACCGGTAGCCCTCGATCGCCTCGACCATGGCGTCCTCCCCGGCCGCGGCCGCGATGACCAGGGGCAGGCCGAAACGTGCGGCTCGCTCCGCGCCCGAACCGATGGCCAGCAGGAACGCGGGCACCCGCAGGCCCTCGGCGGGCCAGGCGTGCACGCCCTGGCGACCGCCGTCGAAATAGGCCAGTAGCTCGGTCAATTGCGTGTCGAAGTCCGCGGCGTCGTTCTTGTCGTGGCCGAGGGCGCGGCGCACGCCATCGGTGAAGCCGACCGACCGGCCCAATCCCATATCGAAGCGGCCCGGATACAGCGACTCCAGCACCCCGAACTGTTCGGCGACCACGAGTGGCTGGTGATTGGGCAGCATCACCCCGCCGGTGCCGACCCGGATGCGGTCGGTGGCCGCGGCGACGGCGGCGGCCAGCACGGTCGGCGCGGATCCGGCGACCCCGGGCACGCTGTGGTGCTCGGATACCCAGAAGCGGTGGTATCCCCAGTCCTCTGCGAGCCGGGCGAACTCGACGGTCTCGCGCAGGGCCTCGGGGTGCGGCTGGCCCTCGCGGACCCGGGAGCGGTCCAGGACCGAGAAGGGGATCGCCTGCCATGCCGGAGTCATGCCCAATGCCAACGCGGGTGGCGGAGTTTGATTCCGTGGCGGGGTCTCAGGCCGACAGCAGCCCGAGGTCGCCGCGGCCGGTGCCGACCACGGGGGTGGGGTCGGCGTCCAGGACCCGGTGCAGCAGTTCGTGATAGATGTCGCGGAAGTCGACGGTCGCCTTGAGGTCTCCGTTGTCGAGGTCGGTGAGGCTGGGTTCGGCGCCGTGGAAACCGGCGGCCACCGGCGCGCCCGCGAGGAAGACGGGTCCCGCGGTGCCGTGGTCGGTGCCCTCGGAGGCATTGGCGACCACGCGGCGGCCGAATTCGCTGTAGGCGAGCAGGACGACATCGCGGCCGCGCGGATGGGTGGACAGATCCTTCAGGAAGGCGGTGACGGCTGTGTCGAGTCGGGCGAGCAGTTGTTCCTGGGTGTGGCGTTCGTCGGCGTGGGTGTCGAAGCCGCCGAGGCTCACCGAGTAGACGCGGGTCGGGACACCGGCCTTGATGCACTGCGAGACCAGATCGAACTGGGCGGTCAGCGAGTCGGTCTGCTTGCCGGACCGCTGCGGGGCCGGAAGGCTTTGCCGGACAGTCTGTTCGGCCTGATAGCCGGTGCAGACTCGCAGCCGCGCCGGAGAGTCGGCCGGGTCGGTGGCGGCGAGACCGGACAGGGCCGCGGCCGAATCGGCGGACAACGGGGCCGACGCCGGATCCAGCGCTGCCGCTGTGTGTTTCGCCCCCAACGCGAGTTGTGGCAGCACCGAGCCGATATTGACCGCGCGGACCGGGTCGTCGCCGGTGGCGTCGAGCCAGCGGCCGATCCACCCGGTCGGTACCGGCTCGTCGGGTGAGGCGGTCTGCCAGATGTCCATGGACCGGAAGTGGCTGTGGTCGGGTTTGGGGTAGCCGACACCGCGCACGATGGCCAGCCGCCGGTCCTTCCAGAGTCCGGACAGGCCCTTCAGCGCCGGGTTCAGGCCGAGCTGGTCATCGAGGTGAAGGACTTCCTCGGGGCGGTAGGACAATTCGGGTCTGGCATCGTGATAGGCGTTGTCCGCGTACGGAATTACGGTGTTGATGCCGTCGTTGCCGCCGTACATCGTGAGCACCACCAGGATTCCGGATCCGGCCGCCAGCGGGGTGGTACTGGCCCGCTGGTGCAGTTCGTCCCAGGTGATCGCGGAGGCTCCCGCCACGCCGAGCGCGCCCAGCACGCCGGTGCCGACCAGGAACTGTCTGCGACTGACTCGAGCCATGGTGTATCGCCTTCAGCTGGTGAGGTATTCGGGCGTGTTGACGGCCAGGGCGGCCAGGCGCGGCGGCTGGTCGACGACCGTGGTCAGCACCTTCGCGCTGCGGTCGGACCAGGACCCGACGCCCAGCAGATGCGCGGTGGCATCCAGGCGGTCGGCGCGGCTCGCCTGCACGATCGGCGACAGATCGGCCTGCTTCACCAGATTCGTTGCCGCCGTGAGCCGCACCTGTGCCGCTGCACTCGACATCCAGCCCTGTCCGCGCGGCCAGCCGCCGACGCTGGGCGGGTAGAAGGGCAGCTGGCCCAGCGTGCGCAGGGTATTCGCGAGGGTGCGGACCTGGGCGTCGTCGGTGAGCGGAACCCGCAGGGCGCGCACCGCGCCGATCAGCCATTCGACCGGGCCGTGCACGACGGTGTCTCGGGCGGTGGCGAATTCGGGGTCGGTGAACACGGCGGTCAGCAGCGCGGAGAGATCGCGGCCCGGACCGTAGGCGGCGACGAGCCTGGCGCGGGCGGCGTCCGAGGGCGGATCGTCGGAAGCGAGCAGCTGCCACAGGCTCCCGGCCACAAATCCGGCGGCCTCGGGCCGGGCCAGCACGGCATCGCAGAAGCCCGTGGCATCCAGCGGACCCGTCACTCCCAGTACGGTTTTCGAGCCGCCGTCATGGCGTGCGGCGGCGAACGCGGCCACCCCGCCGTCGACCGTCCAGCCGGTCAAGGCGCGTGCGCCTTCGCGCACATCGGCCTCGGTGTACCCGTTGCCGTGGCCGAGGGCGAACAGTTCCATGAACTCGCGCGAGAGATTCTCGTTGGGCGCTTTCGCGGTATTGGCGGTGCCGTCCAGCCAGCGCAGCATGGCCGGGTCGATGAGCATGGCGTGGGCCAGGGTCCGGAAGTCGCCGGTCCCGTGCGCCCGCAGGGTCGCGTTCTGCGCGGCCATGGCCGCGGCGTCGCGCACCTTGGTGGCGGAGGTCGCGAAGTGGTTGTGCCAGGCCAGGGTGAGCTTCTCACGGACCGGCACCCGCACCGCCGCCATCCGCCGCAGCCACCAGTGGGTGAGCATGTCCTGCTGGGCGGTGAGCTGCGCCTGGTACTGCTTGCGCACCTCGGTGTTCGCGCTCTTGCCGGGCCGGGCGATCGGGGTGAAGCGCGGCATCGGGGTGGCCTGCGCGCCGGGATCGGACTCCGGGTCCGTGGTCAGCGCGGTGCGCAGGTAGTCGGCCACGTCCGCGACGGCGTCGATCTCGGGCCCGGTCGCCCCGAACCCGGCTCGGCGCAGTACTCGCGCGGTGCGCATCCAGTCCGGTGACAGGCCCATGGTCCGAGTATCGGCCGCCCGGACGCCGGTTACGGGTGGTGTCTCACCGAGTTTCAGTCAATCTTCAGACCCCGGCTCGCACACAGCAGCCGGGCGGTTCCGGCCGCCGAGCCGACATCCGCGGCCGGTCCGAGGTACCGGTCCATCAGTTCGGCGAAGGTCCAGTGCTCGACCGCGTCGAAGCCGAAGGACCGCAGCTGCTGAGTGAACTCGTCCGGATCCAGGCAGCTCAGAATGGGTTCGTTCAGCTTCGCGATCCGTTCGATGCGCTGTCGCAGGGCCTCGCGTTCCTCGGGATCGGTCCCCGCGCTGAGGTAGTCGGCCACCACCCGCACCGGTTGCCCCTGCTCGGCGATGAACCGGAAGGTCTCCTCGATCGCCTCGGCGGTCAGATACATCACGACACCCAGCCACACGAAGACCGCCGGTTCGTTACGGCGGAAGCCCGCGGCGGCCAAACCCGCTGCCAGGGTGCCGGTTTCGAAGTCGACCGGCACGAAGGTCAGCGACGCGGGAATCTCGATGCCCGAATCCGCGAGCATCTCGTGCTTCCACTGCTGGGTGTCGGGGTGGTCGACCTCGAAGACCCGCAGCCCGGCATGGGGATTCCGATAGCCGAAGGTGTCGAGCCCGGCCCCCAGGATGACGACCTGCCGGGTGCCGGACGCGGCGGCGTCGGCCACCACGTCCTCGGCCAGCCGGGCCCGCGCGGCCAGGAAGTAGCGCCGTCCGCGCCGCAGCGGGTCGTTGCCGCCCGGCTGATCGAGGGTCGCGGTGTCGAGATCGCCGATCCGTTCCGGCGGCACCCCCAGGATCCGCGCCGCCAGCGGGTCGGTGAATACCCGCGGCTCCCCCGAAAGCTGGTGGTAGGCACGCGCGTACGCGGTCGCCAGCGCGGTGCGACTGGCCCTCCCGGTCTCCATGATCGCCATGGTAGCCAGCCGTGGTTGGATCGGGATGTGCTGAAGGCTTTGTTGTTCGATGTGCAGGGGACGGCCACCGACTTCCATTCCACGATTCGATCGGCGGCCGAATCGATCGCCGGGCCGCTCGCGCCGGGGCACGATTGGTCCGAGTTCGTGAACAGGTGGCGGGCCGCCTATTTCACCGAGACTTCGCAGCACCCGGTCGGCGATACCTGGGTGAGCGTGGCCTCGATCTACCGCAAGACCCTGGACCCGCTGCTGGCAGCCGACGGGATCGACCTCGGTGGCGACGAGCGCGACGAGCTCGGGCGGGCCTGGGCACGGCTCGACCCCTGGCCCGATTCGGTCCCCGGCCTGACCCGATTGCGCGAGCACTACACCCTGGCCACCCTGTCGAACGCGGATGTGAGTGCGGTGGTGGAGATTTCGCGCCGCGCACGGCTGCCCTGGCACGCGATCTTCGCGGCCGAGATGGTCGGGGTGTTCAAGCCGGATCCGCGGACCTACCATCTCGCGGCCCGCTACCTGGGCTTCGAACCGTCGGAGATCATGATGGTGGCCAGCCACAAGTACGACATTCGGGCGGCCAAGGAGCTGGGCTTCGCGACGGCGTTCGTGGCCCGGCCGCTGGAATACGGCGATCCGGCGCTGGGCGACGCCGAGTTCTCCGACGAGTTCGATATCAATGCAGTGGATTTCCTGGATCTGGCCGACCAGCTCGGGTGCTGAGCGGCACCGAGACTCCTAGAGTGGCAGCAGGCGTTTCGATACGGGAGGGTCGGCCTTGTCCACTGCACTGATCAAGGGTCAGAACGGGGCTTTGAATGCCGCGGAGGTGGTGGTCACCGTGCAGGTCGCGGTGCCCGCCGAGTTGTCCGCGCTACTGGTGACCGAGCAAGGGAAGGTGCGCTCGGACGCCGATTTCGTGTTCTACAACCAGCCATCCGGGCCGGGGGTGCGGCTGCGCAACGGGGTGGCCGGGCAGCCCGCCGAGCTGGTGGTGTCCTTGGCGCAGATACCGGCGGATATCGCGCAGATCCGGGCGGTGATCACGCTCGACGGGGCCGGAGCGACGTTCGGGCGGATCGCGCCGCCGGTCGCGGTGGTCGCCGATCAGAACGGGAACCGGCTCTACGAGTACCGGATCGAGGATCTGCGGACCGAGTCGATCGTGATCGCGATGGAGCTCTACCGGCGGTTCGGGTCCTGGAAGGTACGCGCCGTCGGGCAGGGGTACGCGGGCGGGTTCGCGGCACTGGTGACCGACCACGGGGTCAGTGTCGATGAGCCCGCGCCCGTGCAGCACGCGCCCGTCGCGCCGACCCCGCCACCGCCACCACCGGTTTCGGCGTACCCCCCGCCGATCGAGCCGACGCAGGTGGCACCGCCCCCGCCGCCTGTCGCGCCGTCGTATCCCCCTGCACCACCGCCGAATTCGACCTACGCTCCCCCGCCGCCCGGATATGGCACGCAGCCACCGATGCCCGCTGCGGCTCCCCCGCCCGCCGCATCCGGCGAGCTGTCGCGCGGGCGGCCGGTGAACCTGTCCAAGGGCCAGCGCGTCACCCTGCGCAAGGAGGGCGGCGTCGCGCTCACGCGGATCCGAATGGGGCTGGGCTGGGATCCGGCCAAGCAGGGCGGCCTGTTCGGGCGGCGCGCGGTGAACATCGATCTGGATGCCTGGGTCGCGATGTTCTCCGACCGGCATCTGGTGGATGTGGCCTATTACGGGCAGTTGACGTCGAAGGACGGTTCGATCCGCCATTTCGGCGACAATCTGGTCGGCGGCGGCGGTGTGGGCGACGACGAGCAGATCTCGGTGGACCTGACTCGTGTTCCGCGCCAGGTCAATACGCTGCTGTTCATCGTCACCTCCTACCAGGGCCACACCTTCGAGCAGGTCAGCAATGCCTACTGCCGGCTGGTGGACGACACCACGCAGGCCGAGCTGGCCCGCTACGCGCTGGCGGGCGGCATGCCGTTCACCGCGATCGCCATGGCGAAGGTGCTACGGGCCGGCGGGGAATGGCGGCTGGAGGCGATCGGTGAAGGCTTCCAGGCCAAGCATCCGGGTGAGGCGGTGCCGCAGCTCGGCCGGTTCATCACCGTCGAGTGACGGTGCCGCTGAACGAGAACGAGGGCGCGTCCGCATTGACGCGCCCTCGCCTGGTGCCGGGGTGTCAGGCCCCGTAGCGCAGCACCACGAAGTTGTCGCCCTGGCTGGGGTCCTTGGTGGTCCCCGCCACCACGATCTCGCCATTGGTCTGCAACGCCAGGGCGTTGCCGTGATCGGCCGTCGTGCCGAGGTCGGTGCTCACCAGGCCGCTCTGCCCGAATCCGCTGTCCGGCTTGCCCTCCGTGGTGAAGCGGGCCAGCGCGATATTGTCGCCGGTGTTCGTCCCGGAACTGGTGCCGACGACGACGATCTTCCCGTCGGTCGCGAGGGCGACATCGGCCGCCACATCGGATTTGCCGCCGAAGTCGGCCGTCACCGAGCCGTTCGAGCCGAAAGCGGTGTCCGCCTTGCCATCCGGCAGGTAGCGCACCACCAGGAAGTTGTCGCCCTGGACCGGGTCCTTGGTGCTGCCCGCGACCACGATCTTCCCGTCGGACTGCACGGCCACCGCGTTGCCGTGATCGGCGGCGGTGCCCAGATCCGTGCTGACCTGTCCACCGGTGCCGAACCCGGTGTCCGGCTTGCCGTCCGAGCCGTAGCGGGCCAGCGCGATATTGTCCCCGGTCGTGGTGCCGTGGCTGGTCCCGGCGACCACGATCTTCCCATCGGGTTGCACCACAATGGATTTCGCCACGTCTGATTTGCCACCGAAGTCGGTGGAGACCTTGCCGCCGTTGCCGAAGGCGCTGTCCAGCTTGCCATCCGGGGCGTAGCGCACCACCACGAAGTTATCGCCCTGCGTCGGATCCATGGTGCTGCCCGCGACCAAGATCTTCCCGTCGGACTGCACGGCCACCGCGTTGCCGTGATCGGCGGCGGTGCCGAGATCCGTGCTCACCTGCCCGCCGGTACCGAATCCCGCGTCCGGCTTGCCGTCCGAGCCGTAGCGGGCCACCGCGATATTGTCCCCGGTCGTGGTGCCGTGACTGGTGCCGACGACCACGAGCTTGCCATCGGACTGGATGGCGACGGCGGCGGCCACGTCGGACTTGCCACCGAAGTCGGTGATCGCCTTCCCGCCGGTGCCGAAGTCGTTGTCCAGCTTGCCATCCGGGTTGTATCGCACCACGGCGAAGTTGTCGCCCTGTGCCGGGTCCTGGGTGCTGCCCGCCACCACGATCTTGCCGTCCGGCTGCACCACGACGGCATTGGCGCGATCGGCCGCCGAGCCGAGATCGCTGGTCACCTTGCCCCCGGTGCCGAAGCCGGAGTCCAGGACGCCGGCGGAGACAACGGAGGAGCCGTGCGCACCGGCGCAGGCGCTGAGCGTTAGTCCGGCGATGGCGAGGAAGATCGGATAGCGGATCGCTTTCGGCACCGAGCCGAGTCGACGGTACGTGCGCAACATGTGAGCTACCTCGTTTCAACAGGGAAGGGGGTAGAGCAGCACAAGATGGGAGCCACGAGAACGTCGACAGTATGGCCGCAATCAGCATTCGGTTGGGTCGAGATGAACTTGTTCGCCCGCGGCGCACCGGCGACCCGCCGGGCAACCCGGCCGCGACACGCGACCGGGGGCCACCGTTCGGGAGGAATCCGTCAGAGGAAGGGGGCGACCTGCGCGGCCGCCTCGACCGGATGTCCGGCCTGGATCGGATGACCGAGGGCCTGCACCTTCCAGATGCCGTCCTCGCGATGCACTTTCGCCACCACCATGCCGGTGTGGGCGCCGCCGGCGCTCAGATTCGACCGGGTGAGCTCGGTGCTGGTGGTGCCGTCGATCAAGCGCCAGAAGGCATTGCGCACCCGCTCGAAGGTGTGCCCGGCGTAGGAGGTGATCACGAAGACGATGGCGGTGACATGGGAGCCGACCCGGGTCAGATCGACGGTGATGACCTCGTCGTCGCCCTTGCCCTCACCGGTGAGGTTGTCGCCGGAGTGCCTGATGGCGCCGTCCTTGGTGACCAGCTGGCTGAAGTAGGCGACATCGACCAGATCGTTCCCGGCGTACACCAGGGCCGAGGCGTCGAGGTCGATCTCGGCGGGGCGCGAACCCCACTTGTGCTGGACGTGAACGGGATCCCAGCCCAGCCCCATCTTGACGAAGGTCAGGTCGGTGCCCTGCCGTCGCAGCGCCACGGTGTCGCCGGTCTTGAGCACGGGCGCGATCACCGGCGCGGCCGGGCGCGCGGGCTGGGCGGAGTTGCTCACGGCGATGCCGTGATCGGCGAGCAGTGC
>NZ_JBSGBY010000227.1:0-12039 GCF_053601505.1 Nocardia sp. NPDC004722 | reverse complement strand
AACACCGGCCCGGCGCGTACCCGGCCGCGGCGGCGTGCTGCGCGAACTCCTCGTGCGAGCCGCTCGCGCCCGGCTCGTAGCCGACCCCGGCCGGATGGCCGGAGAAGATCCGCCGCGCGCCCGCCGCCTCCAGAATGCTTGCGGCATTGACGATTCCGGTGTGCATGTGGGCGGCGTCGCGGGCGGAGAGGCGATAGCGCACGACGGCCTTCCCCACCTTGTCGGTCTCGACGGAGCCGTGGTCGCGGTCGCGGGTGATGATGCCGACGGCGACGGTATTGGCCAGTTCGAGCATCTGGTCGCGGTGCGCGGCCGCGCCGGTCCACGCCTGGAAGCCCACCGACATGCCCGGGGTCATGGGCCCGGTCTCGTAGATGACGCCGTAGCCGTTGCCATCCAGATCGCGATCCTGCTTGGAGTAGCGGGTCTGCAGGCCGCCCTCCCAGGGGCGGATGTCCTCGTCGAACACGCCGAAAACGGCGGTGGCCGGGTGCAATCGGAGGTAGTCGCCGATATTGCGATTGCTCAGACCGGAACGGCGCAGCAGGGCGGGCGTCTGCACGGCACCGGCCGCCACGACCACCGCGCGGGCCCGCACCCACACCGAATGTCCTTGCGCGGTCACGGCTTCCACACCGGTGGCGCTGCCATTGCCGACCACGATGCGCCGGACGTCGGTACCCACCAGCAGCCGTGCGCCCGCCGCGGCGGCGTCGGCCAGCCAGGTTTTGACCACCGACTGCTTCGCGCCGACCCGGCAGCCGAAACCGCAACGGCCGCATTCGATTCCGGCGTCGCAGGCGGGGCCGACATTGCGGGGCAGCGGCTCGACATGCCAATCCAGTTTGCGCAGACCGCGTTCGAGGATCTCGTCGCGATGCGAGGCCGGTGAGTGGTCCTGGTTCACGCCGAGGCGCGCCACCACGGCGTCCAGTGCGTCGGTGTACTCCTGGGCGGCGAACTGCTCGGCCCCGAGTCCGGCCCATTCCGCGCGGACATCGTCGGGGGTGCGGAAGGAGGTGGTCCAGTTGACCACGGTGCCGCCGCCGAGGGCGGTGCCCGCGACCAGTCCGAGCTGTCCCTCCGCCGTGCTCGCCGGGCCGGGGGCGTAGAGCCGCAGGAAACCGTCCTTCTCCCCGGTCCCGAAATCGGGGTCGTCGTAATAGTCCCCGCGTTCCAGCACAACGACTTCCAGCCCGGCCTGCGCCAGCACCGCGGCGGCCGTCCCGCCGCCCGCGCCCGAGCCGATGACGACCGCATCGCAGACGATGGTGGTGTCGGCGTCGGGCCGCTCGGGTGTCAGTCCGCGGGTCGCGCCCTCGACCGGGCCGAAGTCGGGCGGGAAGCCGATCCGGTCCCAGACGGGGTTCCTGCCGGTCGGTCCCGGCGTCAGATAGTAGGAGGTGACCGCCGCGCTCTTGAGCGCCTGGAACAGTGCGCGCTTCTTCTCGAGCCGAGAGTTGGCCATTCCCAGTAGCCATCGCTCGCGCTGTTCGAGGGTCAGTCGCGAGAACTTCTTGAAGCCCGCACCGTTGAGCGCGCCGAAAAGCCGGGTGTCCCAGATTCGCATGAGCAGTTCGAACTGCCGCCGTTCCGCCGCGCGCGGATTGCGCCCGAGCAGCTCGGTCACGGTATCGACGACCCCCAGGTCGGAGGCGGTCGCCAGCGTGCCGCCGTCCCCCGGCGCGAAGCTGTCACAAATCATTCCGAGTGCGGCACGCCCCGCCGCGTCTGAAGCCATGCCGTCATCATGCGCCACGCCCCCGCCGCTGTCCCGGCGATTGCGGTACACCGCCCTCACTTGTGTGCGGGGGCGGCCGAAATCGGGGTGGCGCGCAGGGTCGAAAGTCCTTCGCAGGTTGGCACGATTCGGCACTTCTCTCGGGGCGTCGTCCGTGCGACAGTGTCTCGGCGACAATGCGGTGACCGGCGGTGTGAGGTGTGGGCATGATGATCACGGTGTGGGTGGTGCTGCCCTACGCGGCCGTGGTGTCGTGTGTGGCGGGGCATGTCTGGCGGTACCGGCGCGACGGCTTCCTGGGGTACCTGTACGGGACGCATCTGGATCGGGCGCAGCGGATCGGGATCCGCGCAGCGCGGGCCGGATTCCCGGTGGTGTTCGCGGTGCGGGTGGCGGAAATGCTTGCCTCCGGGGCGCATTCGCGTCCCGATCACGGTATTCAGGTGGTGCTCGCGGTGGTCCAGGTGATCGCGGTGCCGATCACTCTCACCGGTGTCGCGCTGATCCTGATCCCGCCGCTCATCTCCGCCGATGTCCGCCACCGCGTCACGCCCCTGGATCGGCTGACCCTGCCGTTGACGGCCGCCGCGCTGATGTCGTCGGTGCTGGTGACCTTCGACGGCGGCTCCACCGACGGTCGATTCCGCACCGCCGAAACGCTTTTCACCTGGGCGCGTTCCCTGGTGGCGCTGCATCCCGATCCGCTGGCCATGACGCACGCCCCGGCCGTCTACCAGGTGCGCGGGCTGATCCTCGTGGCGCTCATCGCGATCTGGCCCTACACCCGGCTGGCCGGGATCCTCACCGTCCCGGCCCTGCGGTTACTGCGTCAACTCGCGCCCGCCCCCTACCGCTCCGCCACCACCGGCTAGCGGCGGCTCCACTAGAGTCGGTCATCGAGCGGTTCGTCCAGCACGTCCCCATCGGATGGGAGCCACCGTCATGCACGATGATCGCCGTTTGATCGAGGATCGGCTCGGGCGCGTGCTCGGGGGCCGCATCGTTCCCGCCATCTATCCGGAATCGGTGCCGCTGACCGCGTCCATGTGGGTCGCGCCGGATGAACCCGTGCCCGTCGCAACGGGTTTGGCCGCGCCGCGCACACCGGTGGAGCCGGGGACACGCTGGGGTGCGCCGTGGGGCACCAGCTGGCTCACCGTCGAGGGGACGGTGCCGGAGTCCTGGGCGGGCAAGATCGTCGAGGCGATCATCGATCTCGGGTTCGACGGCGGCATGACCGGGTTCCAGTGCGAGGGCCTGGTGTATCGGGCCGACGGGTCGCCGGTGAAGGGGTTGCATCCGCAGAACCGGTGGGTGCGGGTGGCCGCCCCGGCGGTCGGCGGTGAACCGGTGCTGCTGCATGTCGATGCGGCGTCCAATCCGGTGATCCCCTTCTTCGGGCCGACCGCACTGGGCGATAAGGCGACGGCGGGCACCGAACCCCAATACCGTTTGGGGCGAATGGATCTCGCGGTCTTCGACGAGCAGGTATGGCAGCTGGTGCAGGACCTCGAGGTGCTCGGCGAGCTGATGCACGAGATGCCGGAGGATCCCGCGCGCCGCTACGACATCGTGCGCGCCATCGAACGCGCCCTGGATACCGTCGACCTGCGGGATGTGAACGGCTCCGCCGCGGCCGCCCGCGCATGCCTGGCCGACGTGCTGGCGCGACCGGCCATCGGCTCGGCCCACCGCGTCTCCGCGGTCGGTCACGCGCATATCGACACCGCCTGGCTGTGGCCGCTGCGCGAGACGGTTCGCAAGGTGGCGCGCACCGCCGCCAATATGACCGCGCTGCTGGACGACGAACCGGATTTCATCTACACGATGTCGCAGGCGGCCCAATTCGATTTCCTCAAACAGCATCGGCCCGAGGTGTATTCGCGGGTCAAGGAGGCGGTGGCGGCGGGCCGGTTCGTGCCCGCGGGCGGCATGTGGGTGGAGGCCGACACCAATATGCCGGGGTCGGAGGCGATGGCGCGGCAGTTCGTGCACGGCAAGCGGTTCTTCCTCGAGGAATTCGGGATCGACAACGAGGAGGCGTGGCTGCCCGACACCTTCGGGTTCGCGGCCGGGCTGCCGCAGATCATCAAGGCGGCCGGGTCGAAATGGCTGCTGACACAGAAGATCTCCTGGAGTCAGACCAATTCGTTCCCGCATCACACCTTTCTGTGGGAGGGCATCGACGGCACCCGGATCTTCACCCATTTTCCACCCGTCGACACCTACAACTGCTCCATGCAGGGGCGCGAGATCGCCCATGCGGCACGCAATTTCAAGGAGAAGGGGCGGGCGTCACGGTCGCTCGCGCCGACCGGGTGGGGTGACGGCGGCGGTGGGACCACCCGCGAGATGGTCGCCAAGGCGGCCCGCATGCGCGATCTGGAAGGGTCGCCGAAGGTGGTGTGGGAGTCCCCCGCCGACTTCTTCCGGGCCGCCGAAGCCGAATATCCCGAGCCCGCGGTGTGGGTGGGCGAGTTGTATCTGGAGTTGCATCGCGCGACGCTGACCAGTCAGGCCAGGACCAAGCACGGCAATCGGCGCAGTGAGCATCTGCTGCGCGAGGCCGAGCTGTGGGCGGCCACCGCGACGGTGCGCACCGGTCTCGACTACCCGTACGCGGACCTGGACCGGCTCTGGAAAACCGTGCTGCTGCACCAGTTCCACGACATTCTGCCCGGATCGTCCATCGCCTGGGTGCATCGGGAGGCCGCCCAGACCTACGCGACGGTGGCCGCCGAGCTGTCCTCGCTCATCGAGCGGGCGCAGTGGATGCTCGGCGGGCGAGAATCGGGGCCGCACGTGTTCAACCCGGCTCCGCACGCGTGGCGCGGGATTCCCGCCGGGGGTGCGGGAGCGGCGGAGGTCGGATCGCCGTGCTCGGTGACCGAACGGGCCGGCGGCGGCTATGTCCTCGCCAACGACCTGCTGCGGGCCGAGGTGGACGCGCGTGGTCTGGTGGTCTCGCTGGTGGATCTGGTGCACGGGCGCGAGGCGCTGCCGCCGGGCGCGGCCGCCAATCTGCTGCAACTGCACCCGGATCTGCCGAACTCGTGGGATGCCTGGGATGTCGACCGGTTCTACCGCAATCGGGTCACCGATCTGACGGAACTGGATTTCCTTGCCGCGGAATCGGATTCAGCGGCGGTCGCGGTGCGGCTGACGCGGTCGTTCGGTTCCTCCACCGTCGAGCAGACCCTCACCCTGCGGCCGGGCTCCCCGGCGCTCGAGATCGCGACCACGGTGGACTGGCATGAGACCGAGAAGTTCCTGAAACTCGCCTTCCCCCTGGACATTCACGCCGACCGCTACGCCGCCGAAACCCAGTTCGGTCACCTATATCGGCCGACGCACACCAACACCAGCTGGGAGTGGGCGAAGTTCGAGGCGTGCAATCACCGTTTCGTGCATCTGGCCGAACCCGGCTGGGGCGTGGCCCTCGCCAATGACGCCACCTACGGCCACGACCTCACCCGCACCGTGCGCCCCGACGGCGGCACCACCACCATCGTGCGCGCCTCGCTGCTACGCGCCCCGCAGTTCCCCGATCCCGACACCGACCACGGCACTCACTCTTTCCGCCATGCGCTCATCCCCGGCGCGACCATCACCGACGCCGTCCGCGAGGGTTACCGCCTCAACCTCCCGCCCTTGACCCCCGGCGTCGCCGCACCCGTCGCACCGCTGTTCACCCTCGACAACGACGCGATCGTCACCAGCGCGGTCAAACTCGCCGACGACGGCTCCGGCGACGTGATCCTCCGCCTCTACGAGGCCACCGGAGCGCGCAGCACCGCCGTACTCACCCCGAACTTCGAGACCACCGGACACCACACCTGCGACCTGTTGGAACGCCCGTCCCCCACCGACGCGGTCACCACCGAAGGCGACCGAATCCGCCTGCGGCTGCGCCCTTTCCAACTGGTGACCCTGCGCTTCACTCGCACCGGCGAGTAGTTCCTCGTAGCGGACGGGGCTCGCGGGCAAGTCAGTTCGTCGGATTCGCTCCCGCGGGCTCGCCGGGCTGCTCGCCGAGGCGGGCGTGTAGGCGGTCGCGGACCTGGTCGGGGGTGTAGGCGCGGCGTTTGCGTTCCGACCGCACGATGACCACGCCGGTCGCGGCGACACCCGCGGCCCCTGCCAAGCCGAGCACCTTCCACCATCGCATGCGCCTAGGCTAGTCCTCGTGCCACACGAAGCGCTGTCGAGTATCGGTTTGGATCAAGCGGTGGAGCTCACCCGGACCGGCGATCTCTGGCTGTTCCGAGGACATTCCGGCGCCGACCGCGCGATCCGCGGCCTCACCAACAGCCCCGTCAACCATGTCGGCATGGCCCTGGTCATCGACGATCTCCCGGCGCTGATCTGGCACGCCGAACTCGGCAAGGCGCTGCCGGACGTGTGGTCGGGCAACCACCATCGCGGCGCCCAACTCCACGACCTCCGGGCCGCGGCCATGCGCTGGGCCAACACCTACGGGCAGCAGGCGTGGCTGCGCCAGCTGAACCGCCCGGTCACCCCCGAGATGGAGAACGCCGCCCTGCGCACCGTGGCCCGCCTCGACGGCATGCCCTTCCCCTCCACCACCGCCCTGGCCGGCCGCTGGTTCCGCGGCCGCGTCCCCCTCCCCAACCGCCCGAAATCCCCTGCCGCCGAAGCCGATCTGGAAAGCGCCTACTGCGCCGAGATCGTAGCCATGACCTACCAGTCCATGGGCCTGCTCCCCCACAAACGCCCCAACCGCTACGACCCGGGCAGCTTCTGGAGCGGCGACAACCTCCGCCTCCCCGACGGCTACCACCTCGGCGGCGAGATCGAGATCAAGATCCCCGCCGCCTGACCCGCGCCCGGTCAGCAGCCCTGATGATCCAACTCGATCGTCACCACCGTGGTCGACTTGTCCGGTGTGTTCGGCCGGAGGTAGACGCTCACGGACTCGTTCTCCACATCGAGCCACCAGCCCCCGTTCCGAAAACCACGGCGACGCAATAGAACACCGCCGGGACGGCACCCAGACCGATCCGGGCGAGCGGGGTATCGGTGCCGCGCACCTCGAAGATGAGCCCGGCCACCAGCACCGCCCCGGCGGCGACACTCAGCAGCACCTCGACACTGTCGAAACACGACCGCAGCGACCAGGATTCGAACGACACCACGAACTGGACCGTGAGGATAGCCGTCAATGCCAGGCCGTAGTAGAGACTCGGGCGTGACGGCCGGGCTGCCACCAGCCAGCACACCAACGGAATGAGCAAGATCAACCGGAGCACGGCCGCAGCATAGCCAGACCGATCAGCCGGTCACCTCGTATTTTTCCACCATCACGGTGTCGAACTCGATGCCCAGGCCGGGACGGTCCGGAATGTGGACCTGGTTGTCGGCGTAGTGCATTCGCGATTCCGGGGTGAGCAGGAGTTCGAAGTTGTAGATGCCTTTCTCGTGGGCGAAGTATTCGACCACCAAGGCGTTGGGGATGGCACCGCAGAGGTGGGCGTGGAGGTTGTGGTGCCAGTGCGGGGCCATCTGGAGGCCGAAGGTGGCGGCGGTGTTCGCGATGCGGAGCCATTCGGTGACGCCGCCCGCGACGCCCGCGTCGCATTGCAGGACCGGGATGCCCGCCTCGATGAGAGGGCGGAATTCCCAGCGGGTTTGGTGGATTTCGCCGGTGGCCACCGGGGTGCGGATGGTGCGGGCGAGTTCGGCGTGGCCCGCGATCGCCTCGGGTGAGAGGGGCTCCTCGAACCACCACAGGGGACGGTCACCGGCGGCGCGTTCGAAAGCCTCGATGGCGGTGCGGGCTTCGGCCACCGAACGGTAGGCGTTGTTGGCGTCCAGGGACAGTCGGCCGGTGTCACCGATCGCGGCGACGGCGGCGGCCACGCGGCGGGCGTCCTCGGCGACCGACAGGCCACCCACTTTGATCTTGTGGTCGGTGAACCCCTGCGACGCGTTGAAATCGATCTCGCGGATCACCGCGTCCGTCCAGGAGCCCTCGTCGGGACGGTAGTAGCCGCCGGAGGCGTAGGACGGCAGCGGCGCGGTCGAACCGCCGAGCAGACTCACCAGGGGAAGGCCCGCGCGCTTGGCGCGCAGATCCCACAGCGCGATATCGAAGGCCGACAGCGCGCGAATCACCGTGCCGCGCCGCCCTTCCAACAGCGTCTCCTGAAAGGCGCGCTCCCACAATCCGGCCACGTCGTTCTCGTCCGCGCCCAGATACACCGGCGCGAGCAGATCGTCGGCGGCCAGCTTGGCCAGCGCGCCCGCGCCGGTCCCTGCATAGGTGTAGCCGACGCCGGTGTGTCCGTCGGCCTCCACCTCCACCAGTAGGTAGTGGCGAACGTTCAACTCGCGGTTGGACATCCGGGTCGGCTTGTCGACGGGGACGGCGACCGCGCGGGTGCGGATGGCGGTGATGGTCACGGGTGGCTCCTGGAGGTCGCGGCGCTGCGCACCGTCTGGACATTGGCGAATTCGGTGACGCCGTAATGGGACAGCTCGCGGCCGTAGCCGCTGGCCTTGACGCCGCCGACGGGCAGGCGCGGATCGGATTCGGAGATGCGGTTCACGAACACCGAACCGGTGTGCAGGCGGCGGGCGATGCGGTCGATGGCCTCGCGGTCGCTGCCCCACAGCGAGCAGCTCAACCCGTACACGGAGTCCTCGGCCGCGGCCACCGCCGCCTCCTCCGAACTCACCGCCAGCACCGCGCCCAGCGGGCCGAACGTCTCCTCCCGGAAGGCGGTCGCGTCGGTGTCGCGCACCTGCACCAGGGTGGGCGGGAACCATGCCCCCGGCCGGTGATCGGCCTTGCCGCCGAACAGGATCCGAGCCCCGGCCGACACCGTCGTCTCGAGTTGACGACGCAGTTCGTTGCGCAGATCCACCCGCGCCATCGGCCCGATGTCGGTGCCGGACTCCGTCGGCGCGCCGTACACGAGTTTGCCCAGCTCGGTGACCATGGCCTCGACGAAGTCGCCGAAGATGCCGCGCTGCACGATGATTCGCTTGGCGGCGATGCAACTCTGCCCGGCATTGAGGAACCGCGAGCGCACCGCGGCCGCCGCGGCCGCCGACACGTCGGCGTCGTCGAGCACGATGAACGGGTCCGACCCGCCCAGCTCCAGCACCGACTTCTTCACCGCCCGACCGGCGGTCGCCGCCACCAGCGCCCCGACCCGATTGCTGCCGGTGAACGCCACCCCGGCGATCACCGGATGCTCGATCAGCGGCGCGACCCGGTGCGGGGGCAACACCACGTGGGTGAGCACCCCGTAGCCGAAGGTCTCGTCGAACAGCGACTGCAGCACCTTCGCGCACCCGGTGACATTGTCGGCGTGCTTGAGCACCACCGCGTTGCCGACCGCGATGGCGGGCAGCATCGCCCGGATCACCTGCCAGAACGGGTAATTCCACGGCATGATCGCCAGCAGCACGCCCAGTGGCCGCAACCGCACCTCGGCGATATCGGGGGCGACATCCACCTGCTGGGGGGACAGCAGATCGGCCATGGTGTCGGCATAGAAGTCGCACGCCAGCGCGCATTTGTCGATCTCGGCCCAGGCCTGGGTGATCGGCTTGCCCATCTCGGTGGTCATCAGCAGCCCGAGATCCTCCCGGCGTTCGCGCAACAGCTGCGCGAGGATCCGGAATTCCGCGATCCGATCGTCGATCGGGCGCTCGGCATTGATCCGGACCGCGGAGTGCGCGCGGCGCAGCCGCAGTTCCAGCTCCCGGTCGGAGGTGAAGCGGTAGGTGTCGAGGGTGCGTCCGGTGGTCGGATCGACGGTCCCGATCACAGCAGTACCTCCGCCGCGGTGGTGCGGGCGGCGTGCAGCCAGTCCTGGAAGCGGCGGCCGATGATGACCGGATCCTCCAGCAGCTTGGGCACATTCGTGGCGTTACCGGCTTCGAGATGGACATGCAGCATGACCGGGCCGGGCAGCTCGGTGACCTCGCGCATCGCGGTGTGCAATTCGTCGGCGTCCGTGGCCCGCCGCACGGTCCATCCGCTCGCCTCGGCCAGCAGGCCCAGGTCGATGTCCTCGGCGTAGGTGGGCAGATTCGCGGTGGCCCCGTAGACGGCATTGTCCAGCAGCACCATCACCAGCTTGTCCGGGCGCAGAAACCCGCCCGTGGCAAGCACATTCGGGTTCATCAGCAGGGAACCGTCGCCCTCGATGACGAGCACCTTCGGCACCGGGGTGTCGTGGAGGGCCAGCGCGAGGCCGGTCGCCACCGACCCCGCCAGACCCATGGCATCCAGCAGATACAGGTGATTGGGCCGGTCGGCCACCGCAGCCAGTTCCCGGCTGGAGGCGGCGCAGGTGACCACCACCGGCAGTTCGGCGGTGTGGTCGGCCAGGATTCGCAGGGCGTCGATGCGCTTCACGCTCAGGCCGCCTTTCCGTCGGTGTTCCAGAAGTGGGCCAGCACGATCGCGGGCCGGAAGGTCATGCGCGCGTGCGCACCCGCCTCGGTGACGACCGCCTCCCAGTCCGAAGCCGTACTGCGCCTGTCGATTTCGAAGACCGGCAGCCCGATCTCGCGCAGCAGCGCGGGCGCGTACTGACTGAAGGTGTGGATCATCGAGTTGTATTCACCGAGCCCGCCGCGGGTGTTGGCCACGATCAGCAGCGGCAGGTGGTAGGCGATATTGAAGGTGGTCAGGGCGGTCAGCGCATTGCCGAAACCGTTGTCCTGCATGACGATCGCACCGAACTTCCCGGCCAGCGGGAGCGCGCCGAGCACGCCCGCCGCCTCCTCCTCGCGGGAGAGCGGGAAGACGGTGCGCGAGCGGCCGGCGCGGCCGCCGCTGGTATCCACGAGCGCGGAGATGACGGGGGCGACGCTGACCGAGGGAACGTATCCGACCAGATCGACCTGCGCCGCCCAGATCCCCCGCGCGATCGACGCCGCATATGAATTGGGGTCCACAGCATGTCCTTTCACAGGGACCAACTGCCGAGTGGCAGTTCAACAACCACTCACAACATACTAATGAAGGCGAGTAGCATGCAACAGATTGATAGAAGTTAGCTGGATCCGGTCGGACCGGACCCAGTGGGGTGAAGCGAGAACTCAGTAGGTGATCTGCTCGCCCTCGGGCACCGAGACCGACACCCAGCGCCGCCATTCGGCCACCAGGCCGCGATCGTTCTCGCTGCTGTGCGCGACCAGCAGATCACCCGAGCGCACCAGATGCTTGCGCATGGCCCGCTCAGCGGCCGCGCCGTCGCGTTTACGCAGCGCGTCGATGATGTCCCAGTGATCACGCAAGGCGGTCTCGACCGGCTGATAGCGCGGCACGCTGTGCCGCCCGTCGAGGGTCAACGTCTGCCGCAATTCGCGAACGGTCTTGGCCAGCCGCAGATTTCCGCTCGCCGCGAGGATCAGCTCGTGCAACGCCTCGTCGGCGGCGAAGTACTCCGCGCCGCCGTCGGCCGTGCGCTCCATGATCCGGAACTCGGCCAGCATGGCCTCGTCGTCGCGGCCGGTCATGACCGCCGCGGCGCTGCGACACGCGGGCGGTTCCAACAGCACTCGCATGCTGCACAGCTCCACGATGCCGCGCCCGTCCTGCCCGACCACCCGCGCACCGCGATTGCGCTCGATGCGCACCAGCCCGAGATCGGCCAGCTTGAGCAGCGCCTCGCGCACGGGAGTCCTTGACGCGCCGAACATCTCGCCCAGCTCGCGCGAGGAGTAGAGCACGCCGCGCTGCAGCCGTCCCTGCCGGATGGCGTCGCGGATCTCCTCGGCGATCACCTCGGCTTTGCTGTCAGCGGGCACATCCTGCGACACGAGACCTCTTCGGGGAGCGAACGACGGATCGCCCGCGGCAAGTGCCACGGGCGATTGCCCAGCTTAGTAGGCGCCCGATCGAACGCCTACGCGCCCACGCCGGGCGCGGACCCCCGCTCGATCTCGGCTACCCCGCCCCCGGCCTGCGCCGCGCGACGACCCCGGGCCCGGCTCGCCAACGCGGCCAGGACCAGCAGCGCACCGACATTCGCGAAGATCATCACGCCCATCGACAGCCCGGTGTTGCCGTGCGACGCGTCCTGAATCCACCCGAAGGCATAGGGACTGACGAATCCGGCCGCATTGCCCATCGAGTTGATCAGCGCGATGCCACTAGCGGCGCCGACTCCGGCGAGATAGGAGGTGGGCACCGCCCAGAACAGCGGTTTCGCGGTCTGCGCGGCCATAGCAGCAGTTGCAGTCGGCGCTGGCCGCCGAACTGCCGTCGTACATGATCCCGTCGGTCTTCATGCCGCTGGAAGCGTTGCCGCTCA
>NZ_JBSGBY010000226.1:0-12082 GCF_053601505.1 Nocardia sp. NPDC004722 | reverse complement strand
GGCGGCAGCGTGCCCACCCGGGCGGCGACCGGGAGCAGCAATTCGTGCAGCGCCGCGTAGCGCAATTCGGATTCGGTGCGAATGCCCTGGCAGCGCAGCACCCGGAAGTCGGTGGCGCGGGCGACGGCCGCGCGCAACAGCGCGGACTTGCCGATGCCCGGATCTCCGCACAGCACCACCCCGGTACCCCGCCCCGACCGTGACGCCGCGAGAACACCCGCCAATCTGATTTCTTCGCGTTCCCGCCCGTACAACTTTCGGTCCTCCCACACATACCGAAACTTAGACGAGCTAATAGCCTGCAACCAAGTCGCCCCCGAGAACTGGCACAAAATGTCCTCGAATGACGCAAATCACAAATCAGACCGGTCGAATTCAATTAACGCGCAGGCGACTTGCGGCGATATCAATGCCCGCCCCGAGGCGAACCCGAAGTGAAATGAACTCAAATAAGATTACCGGAGAGTAGTCGCATCGCGAATTGCGCTATCCCCATTGGGGATTCACCACACCGGCCGCCCACCGCGGCGAAAACGAAAGCGCTCCCGGCGAATTCGCCGGGAGCGCTCGGACCGTGACCTTGCGTCAGCAGAACCGGATCAGCGGAACAGGGTCAGGTTGAACGTGCCGTCGGCCTGCGGATCGCAGCTGTACTGCCAGCCCTGGCCGCCGTCGATCTGCCGGCCGTCCGGGGTGGTCCAGGAGCCCTTCGAGCCGTCGGCGACACACCCGTCCTGGGTGGCGTAGTTACCGCCGAAGTAGGACTCGGCGTGCGCGGTGGCGACACCGAAACCGGCGATGCCCAGGGCCATGGCGGTCACAGCGAGAGTCTTGCGCATTATCGTGATTCCCTTCCTGCTCGGCCACCCCTCGGCGACCGGACTGGAACCATTTGATCGCAGTGATCGTGACCGTTTCATGACCAGCCCATACATGCTGGTACACAAGGGAAAACACGTGCCCCGGGTGTGAACACCCGGGGCACGTGGATGAGAAGGGTTGGGGTCGCGCATGGTCCGGAAACGAGCGAGGGCGCCGGGGTGGTAACCCCAACGCCCTCAACCCATCTCGCTAGTGCCGGCGCTTGGTGCGCGGGGCGCGATCCTGCTTGCCCTGCGAGCGGGCCGCCTCGCGGCGCTCGCGGCGGGTGCCGCCCTGGCCGTCCTCGTTGCCGTACTCGTCGCTGTCGCTGCGAATGGCGGCGTGGCCGCCCTCGTCGGGACCGGAGTAGGACAGGCCGCGCGGGCCGGACTCGTCGATGCCCTTGGCGCGCAAGGCCGCCGGAGCCGCGTTGCCGTTACCGGCGGCCGCGTCCTCCTCGGTCGGGAGCGGACGGTTGCCGACCGGCGACTGCAGGCCCGCGGCCACGCCCATCGGCTGCGGCTGCTGCACCTCGACCTGGAGGTTGAACAGGAAGCCGACCGACTCCTCCTTCAGGCCCTCGAGCATGGCCGCGAACATGTCGAAGCCCTCGCGTTGGTACTCGACCAGCGGGTCGCGCTGCGCCATGGCGCGCAGGCCGATGCCCTCCTTGAGGTAGTCCATCTCGTAGAGGTGCTCGCGCCACTTGCGGTCCAGCACGCTCAGCAGGATCTGACGTTCGAGGTTGCGCATGCTGCCCTCGCCGGCGAGCCCGTCGATCTCGGACTCACGGTTCTCGTAGGCCGCGTGCGCGTCGTCCAGCACGGCGTCCAGCAGCTCCTCGCGGGACAGCTCGCCGACCTCGCCGGACTCGTTCTCGCCGGTGAGATCCTTGTACGCGATCCCGATGGGGTACAGCGTCTTCAGCGCACCCCACAGCTTCTCCAGATCCCAGTCCTCGACATAGCCCTCGGCGGTGGCGCCGGTGACGTAGGCGGTGATCACGTCGGTGATCATCTCCTGCACCTGGCCCTCCATGTCCTCGCCGTTGAGGATGCGGGCGCGCTCGGCGTAGATCACCTTGCGCTGCTGGTTCATGACCTCGTCGTACTTGAGGACGTTCTTGCGGATCTCGTAGTTCTGCTGCTCGACCTGGGTCTGCGCGGACTTGATGGCGCGCGAGACCATCTTGGCCTCGATCGGCACATCGTCGGGCAGGTTCAGGCGGGTCATGATCGACTCGAGCGCCGCGCCGTTGAAGCGCCGCATCAGCTCGTCACCCAGCGACAGGTAGAAGCGGGACTCGCCCGGGTCGCCCTGTCGGCCGGAACGACCGCGCAGCTGGTTGTCGATGCGCCGCGATTCGTGGCGTTCGGTGCCCAGCACGTACAGACCGCCCGCGTCGCGCACGGCCTCGGCGTCCTCGTCGACCTGCTCCTTGACCCGGTCCAGGGTCGGATGCCACTGGGCCTCGTACTCTTCCGGGGTCTCCACCGGATCCAGGCCCTGCCGGCGCAGCAGGATGTCGGCGATGATGTCCGGGTTACCGCCCAGCACGACGTCGGTACCGCGACCGGCCATATTGGTGGCGACGGTGACCGCGCCCGGGCGACCGGCCTCGGCGACGATCTGCGCTTCCTGCTCGTGGAACTTGGCGTTGAGCACGTTGTGCGGAATGCCGCGCTTGGTCAGCAGCTTCGACAGGTACTCCGAGCGCTCGACCGAGGTGGTGCCGACCAGGACCGGCTGACCCTGCTCGTGCTTCTCCTGGATGTCGTCGGCGACCGCGACGTACTTGGCCTCTTCGGTCTTGTAGATCAGGTCGGACTGGTCCTGGCGGATCATCGGCTTGTTGGTCGGGATCGGCACCACGCCCAGGCCGTAGGTCTGGTGCAGCTCGGCCGCCTCGGTCTCGGCGGTACCGGTCATGCCCGACAGCTTGTCGTACAGGCGGAAGTAGTTCTGCAGCGTGATCGTGGCCAGCGTCTGGTTCTCCGGCTGGATCTCGACGCCTTCCTTGGCCTCGATCGCCTGGTGCATGCCCTCGTTGTAGCGGCGGCCCACCAGGATTCGGCCGGTGAACTCGTCGACGATGATGACCTCGCCGGAGCGGACGATGTAGTCCTTGTCCTTGGTGTAGAGCTCCTTGGCCTTGATGGCGTTGTTCAGGTAGCTCACCAGCGGCGAGTTCGCGGCCTCGTAGAGGTTGTCGATGCCCAGCTGGTCCTCGACGAATTCGACACCGGCCTCGTGCACGCCAATGGTGCGCTTCTTGATGTCGACCTCGTAGTGCAGGTCCTTCTTCAGCAGCGGCGCGATGCGCGCGAACTCCGCGTACCACTTCGAGGAGGCGTCGGCCGGGCCCGAGATGATCAGCGGGGTGCGGGCCTCGTCGATGAGGATCGAGTCGACCTCGTCGACGATGGCGAAGTTGTGCCCGCGCTGCACCAGATCGTCGAGCGAGTGGGTCATGTTGTCGCGCAGGTAGTCGAAGCCGAACTCGTTGTTCGTGCCGTAGGTGATGTCCGCGGCGTAGGCGTCGCGGCGCTCGGCGGGGGTCATGCCGCCGAGGATCACGCCGACCTCGAGACCGAGGAAGCGGTGCACGCGGCCCATCCACTCGGCGTCGCGCTTGGCCAGGTAGTCGTTGACGGTGACGACGTGCACGCCCTCGCCGGACAGCGCGTTGAGGTAGGCGGGCAGCACACAGGTCAGGGTCTTGCCCTCACCGGTCTTCATCTCCGCGACATTGCCGATGTGCAGGGCGCCGCCGCCCATGATCTGCACCTTGTAGTGCTTCTGGTTGAGCACCCGCCACGACGCCTCCCGCGCGGTCGCGAAGGCCTCGAGCAGCAGTTCGTCGAGGCTCTCGCCGTCTGCGTAGCGTTCCTTGAACTCCGCGGTCTTGGCCTGGAGTTCGGCGTCCGAGAGCGCGGTGTACTCCTCGTCGAGGGCGATGACCTCATCCGCGAGACTCGCGAGCCGCTTGACCGTGCGACCCTCACCAATCCGTAGCAACCTTGAAAAACTCAGCGCAGGCACGGGTCTTGTAGTCCTCTGGTCGGTGTTGTCGGTAGCCCCCACCAAGGCAGGGAACATCGCGCGCGGGCGCGCAATCTTTAAGCCATGGTAATCCGCAGCCCAGCATAGGTGCTGAAGTGCGCGGGGGATGGACCGCCCGCTGAGGGGAAGCTGTGAAATGCGGGTTGCCGGAACCGCCGTCGACGCGCCAGCGACCACTCAGCGAATGCCCTTGCGTACGAGGCTGTTTCACACCCCCTGCCGTACCATGTAGGGGGTCCGGCTCGGGCAGTGCCGCCCATCCATTCCCCCAGGTGATCGGATTGCGATAGCTTGCCTTCCAGACGGTGTACACCGTCGGACAGCCGACGCCTCGGCAGGGGGAACTTCCGCGGGCGAAGGCAGGGACAAGGGAGTAGCGGGCAGCGTGATCACCAGACTGACGCCGCAGGACGCGTCGTTCTACCGGTTGGAATCCAGTAGCAACCCGATGCATATCGGCTCCCTGGCCATCCTGCGCAATCCCGCGCCGACCGGGAATTCCGGGAGCGGTCCGCTGGATTACGAGCGCCTGGTGTCGCTGGTCGAGTCGCGGCTGCCGCTGGTCCCGCTCTACCGCCGCAAAGTGCGGGAGATCCCGTTCGCGCTGGGCCGCCCGGTATGGGTGGACGACGGCCACTTCGACATCACCTATCACATCCGCCGCTCCGCGCTGCCCGAGCCGGGCACCGACGAACAGCTGCTGGACCTGGTGGCGCGGCTGGCGTCGCGCCCGCTCGACCACACCCGCCCGCTGTGGGAGATGTACCTGGTCGAGGGCCTGTCCGAGGGCCGCTGCGCGGTCTTCACCAAGACCCATTCCGCCCTGGTCGACGGGGACGGCGCGCTCGAGATCGGGCATGTGATCCTGGACACCTCGACCGCCCCGCGCGAGGTCGCCGACGACGCCTGGATCGCGCATCGCGAACCGGCCGATCTCGAACTCCTGGTTGGCGCGGTGCTGCACCTGGCAACCCAGCCGCGCGAGGGTCTGGAGGTCGCCCGTCATCACATGGCGGAGGCGTTCGCCATGGTCGACGCCACCGGCAAGGCGGTCGCGAAGCTGGTGTCCATGGTCCGCACCGCGGCCATCGGCGCACCCGACAGTCCCCTGAACACGCGCACCTCCCGCAATCGCCGCTTCGAGGTGGTGCGCACCGATCTCGAGGACTACCGCAAGATCCGCAAGCGGTTCGACTGCTCCATCAACGACGTGATCCTCGCGGTGGTGACGGGCGCGCTGCGCAACTGGCTGCTCTCGCGCGGGCAGGTGCTCACCGAGGCCGACCAACTGCGCGCTGTGGTGCCCATGTCGGTGTACGCCGACGGCCCGAACGGCGAGCTCAAACCGGCCGGGGAGGTCACCTCGCTGCTGCTGGATCTGCCGGTGGGCGAACCGAATCCGGTGATCCGCATGGAGCACATCAAGCACGCCACCGAGGCGCACGCCCGCCATCAGCGCGGGGTGCGGGCCCGGACCCTGGTGCACATGGCCGGGTTCGCTCCGGCGAGCCTGCATGCGATGAGCGTGCGCTCGGCGAGTACTTTTGCAGAGCACACGTTCAATCTGGTGATCACCAACGCGCCGGGTCCGCAGCAGGCCATGTACATCGGCGGCGCGCGGATGCTGGAGATGTACCCGGTGTCGCCGTTGCTGCGCTTTCAGGCTTTGAGCATCGGTCTCACGTCCTACGACGGACGAGTGTTCTACGGGCTCACGGCCGATCGCGACGCCATGGCCGATATCGCGGTGCTGACCGCTTCGGTGCACGAGTCGATGGAGGAGATGCTCGGTGCCTGCGTCCAGTGAGTCGTCCGCCGTATCCAAGAAGCTACGGGTCTATGTCCCGGCCACGGTGCCGATGTTGCGGGAACTGGTCGCCGACCGCGAGATTCGCGCGCTCAACGACACCGCCTTCGCGGTGACGCCCGCGCTGCGCGAGGCGTACGCCTCCGGCGACGACGAGGAACTGGCCGAGGTGGCCATGGCCGAGGCCGCGCGCGCCTCGCTGCGACTGCTGGCCCAGGAGCAGGAGGCCGCGGATCTGCGCGCCGATCGCGGCGGCGAGGACGCCGGTGACGAATCCGACTCCGCCCCCGCCGGTCCCATCTTCCGCCGCGCGGTCATCGCCGCCGACGTGGACGGCGCCACCCTGCGCCCCGATCTCGACGACGCCGTGGTCCGCCTCTCCGCCGCGATCCCCTACGACCGCATCGCGTCCATCCACGTGGACCTGGCGGAGGCCGAGTCCGAGGTCTCCAAGGCCGTCGGCGTGATCGACGCCGCCGACATGGGCGACACCGACGCCGAGTTCGTCCTAGGCGACGCCGAGGACCACCAGCTCGCCTGGTACGCCGCGCAGGAGCTTCCGTTCCTGCTCGAGCTGCTGTAGCAAGCTGGCTCCACCTCCGTAACCTACGATGCCGTAACCTAGCTGTGACGGTCGCCGATCACACGGCGACAAGCGCGACGACGCGCTGATCAGCGTGCACGACGACAGGAAGCGTTCCCGGATATGGCATCGAAGAGTGGTGGATTCTCCGTGCGAGGACTGCGGAATTGGCTGGAGGCCCCGGTGGCCGAAGGCAGCACCGCCGGACGGACTCCGCTCGACACGCTGCGGGGCGCGGCCGCCCGCATCACCACCCCGCTGCTGCCCGACGATTACGCGCACCTGATCAACCCGCTCTGGTCGGCGCGCGAGCTGCGCGGCCGGATCGTGGAGGTGCGCAAGGAGACCGCCGATTCGGCCACCCTGGTGATCAAGCCGGGCTGGGGCTTCGACTTCAAGTTCGCGCCCGGCCAGTACATCGGCATCGGCGTGCTGGTGGACGGCCGCTGGCACTGGCGCTCGTATTCGCTGACCTGCCCGCCGGATTGGACCGGCGAACCCGGGCACAAGGGCAAGCGGCTCATCTCCATCGCCGTGAAGGCGATGCCGGAGGGCTTCCTGTCCAGCCACATCGTCTCCGGCGTGCCGGAGGGGACCATCGTGCGCCTGGCGGCCCCGCAGGGCGGTTTCGTGCTGCCGGAGCCGACCCCGGCCAAGGTGCTGTTCCTGACCGCGGGCTCGGGCATCACCCCCGTGATGGCCATGCTGCGCACCATGGATCGCCGCGATTCGGTCGCCGATGTGCTGCACATCCACTCCGCGCGCACCCCCGACGACGTCATGTTCGGTGACGAGCTGCGCGAATTGCACGACCGCCGACCGGGTTTCACCGCCCACCTGCACCTGACCGGCGAGAAGGGCAAGTTCGCGCTCGCCGAACTGGACGAGGTGTGCCCGGACTGGCGCGAGCGCGAGGTCTGGGCCTGCGGCCCGCTGCCCATGCTCGACGAGATCGAGAAGCATTGGGCCGCCGCCGATCTGGCCGACAAGCTGCACGTCGAGCGCTTCGAAATCGAGCGCAACGCGACCGCCGAGGGCGGCAATGTCACCTTCGCCAAGGCCGGCAAGTCCATCGAGGTGGACGGCGCGACCACACTGCTGCAGGCCGGTGAGGACGCCGGCGTGCAGATGCCGTTCGGCTGCCGCATGGGCATCTGCCAGACCTGTGTGGTGACCGTCACCGAGGGTCACGTGCGGGATCTGCGCAACGGCAAGGAGCACCGCGCGGGCGACAAGATCCAGACCTGCATCTCGGCCGCCGCGGGCGACTGCACGATCGAGGTGTGACGCCCGCACCGGCTGCGGCCGCGGCGCGCGAGAACCGCTACCCTCGATAGCAATTACTGCGGGGGGCGCACGGCAGATCAAATACGGAAGGACCGCCGGTGGCTATCACCGATATCAAGGCGTTCGCCCATCTCTCGGCGGCCGATATCGAATCGCTTGGGCATGAGCTCGACACGATTCGCCGTGACGTGGAGCTGTCGCTCGGTGAGAAGGATGCAAAATACATCCGTCGCACCATTGCGGCACAACGGATTCTGGAAGCGGCGGGCCGTGCCACGCTGTTCGCGTCCAAGAAGCGCTGGGCCTGGCTGACCGGCACCGCCCTGCTGTCGGTCGCCAAGATCATCGAGAACATGGAGCTCGGGCACAACATCAGCCACGGGCAGTGGGATTGGATGAACGACCCGGAGATCCACTCCACCACGTGGGAATGGGACATGACGGGCACTTCCGCGCAGTGGAAGGCCGCCCACAACTATTCGCACCACATGTACACCAACATCCTCGACATGGATGACGATCTGGGCTTCGGCATCCTGCGCATGACGCGCGACGAGGAGTGGAAGCCGATCAACCTGGCCCAGCCGGTGGCGAATCTGTTCCTGGCGGCCCTGTTCGAGTGGGGTATCGCCCTGCACGATCTGGCGGCCACCAAGGAGCAGATGGGCATTCCGCCCAGCGAGTTCTTCCCGCCGAAGCACATTGTCAACGAACCCAACAAGGCGTTCTGGCGCAAGGCCGGTAGGCAGGTCGCCAAGGATTTCGTGATCTATCCGGCGCTGACCGGTCCGGCCTGGAAGTCGACGCTGAAGGCGAATGCCACCGCGAACCTGGTGCGCAATCTCTGGGCATACGCGGTGATCTTCTGTGGCCACTTCCCCGACGGCGCCGAGAAATTCACCGAGGACCAGTTCGAGAACGAGACGCAGGGCGAGTGGTACCTGCGGCAGATGCTGGGCAGCGCGAATTTCGATTCCGGTCCGGCGATGGCGTTCATGAGCGGCAATCTCAGCTACCAGATCGAGCATCACCTGTTCCCGGACATTCCGAGCAATCGGTACCGGGAGGTGTCGGTGAAGGTGCAGGAATTGTGCGACAAGTACGACCTGCCCTACACGACCGGTTCGCTGCTCAAGCAATACCTGTTGGCGTTCCGCACGATTCACAAGCTGGCGCTGCCGGACCAGTGGCTCAAGCGCACCTCCGACGACGCGCCCGAGACCTCGTCCGAGCGCAAATTCGCGGGCATCACCCTGCCGTCGCTGCCCACGCTGAACAGCGGTGAATGGCTGGCCGAGCACGGCGGTGAATGGCTCAACGAGCACCGTGGCGAGTGGCTCAACGAGCACAGCGCGAGCGAGTGGCTGGCCGAGCATCAGCCGTCGTGGGGCGTGGATCCGCTGACGGGTGAGCGGCGTGGCCTGCGTTCGGCGTTGCAGGAAGCCAAAGTGGTGCTGAAGGAGAAGGCCGCGCACGAGAAGCAGGTGTTGCGCGAGGCCAAGGCGGCGTTGCAGGAAAAGGCGCGCGTGGAAAAGGCGCTGCTTTCCGAGAAAGCCCAACGGGGCGGTTGGTTTTCGCGTAACCTTCGCCGCAATCGCTAGCAGAGTCGAGTAGCGAACACAACGCGGTATTCGACACAGTAGAGATTCATTCCTCGCCAACCTACGGGACCGTAACTTACGGTACTGTAACCGCCATGGCGATCTCGGATGTCAAGGAATACGCGCACCTCACCCCGGAGGATGTCGAAGCGATCGGGGCGGAGCTAGACGCCATCCGCCGCGAGGTCGAATCCTCCCTGGGGCAGCAGGATGCCCGTTACATCCGCAATGTGATCCGTCTCCAGCGCGGCCTCGAGATCAGTGGCCGCGCAGTGCTTTTCGCTAGTCTCTTCCCGCCGGCCTGGCTGGCCGGCGTGGCGCTGCTCGGCACCGCCAAGATCATCGAGAACATGGAGATCGGCCACAATGTGATGCACGGGCAGTGGGACTGGATGAACGATCCGGAAATCCACTCGACCAAGTGGGAATGGGACAACGCCGGTCCCTCCGAACACTGGAAGATCACCCACAACTTCCTGCACCACAAGTACACCAATGTGCTGGGCATGGACGACGACATCGGCTACGGCCTGCTGCGCGTCACCCGCGATCAGCGCTGGTCCCCGTTCTACCTGGGGCAGCCGGTCTACAACCTGCTGCTGCAGATGTTCTTCGAATACGGTGTCGCCATCCAGCATCTGGAGCTCGGCAAGGTCGCCAAGAAGAAGTGGGCCGCGGATTCGCCCGAGCGCCGCCAGTTCGAAGAGGACCGCAAGACCGTTCTGAAGAAGATCGGCAAGCAGGCCGCCAAGGACTACCTGATCTTCCCGCTGCTCACCGGCCCGGCCTTCCTGGGCACGCTGACCGCCAATCTGGCCGCCAACGTGGTCCGCAATGTGTGGACCAACGCGGTCATCTTCTGCGGCCACTTCCCGGACGGCGCGGAGAAGTTCACCAAGTCCGACTGCGACAGCGAGACCCAGGCCGAGTGGTACCTGCGGCAGATGCTGGGCTCCGCCAACATCTCCGGCGGCCCGCTCATGCACTTCATGACCGGCAACCTCTCGCACCAGATCGAGCACCACCTGTACCCGAACATTCCGTCGAACCGACTGAAGGACATCGCGGTCCGGGTGCGCGCCCTGTGCGAGAAGTACGACCTGCCCTACACCACCGGTTCGCTGCCGGTGCAGTACGCCAAGTCGTGGCGCACCATCATGAAGCTGTCGCTGCCGAACAAGTACCTGCGCCGCGGCACCGATGACGCTCCGGAAACCAAGTCGGAGAAGGTCTTCGGCGGTGAGTCCACCATCGATCCGATGACCGGTCGTCGTCGCGGCCTGCGCACCGCGCTGGCGGAGGGCGGCCGCAAGCTCTCGCGCCGCAAGCAGCCCGCGATGGCGAGCTGACCACTCCGGGCCTGGCCCGCTGAGCACGGCATTACCGCGAACGCCCCCGCCGGAATCCCGGCGGGGGCGTCGTGTTCACTGGAGGCCGTGTGTTCCGAAGGTCCCTGTAGTACCCCCGAATGTCTGAGCGTCTACGACGCGATCCGCCTGCGCCGTGATGTCCGCGCCGAATTCACCGGTGAGGTGGTCGAGGACGCCACCCTGCTGCGCATTCTCGAGGCCGCCCACCGCGCACCCAGCGTCGGCAATTCCATGCCCTGGGACTTCGTGGTGCTGCGCGATCCGGCCATGCTGAGCAAATTCGCCGATCACGTCGCGGAGAAGCGGCAGCAATTCGGGGCCGCGCTGCCCGCCGACCGGGCGGAGACCTTCAATCCGATCAAGATCGAGGGCATTGTCGAGAGCGGCACCGGAATCGTGGTGACGCACAATCAGTCCCGCGGCGGCACCCACGTGCTGGGCCGGGCGACCGTGCCGGAGACCGGCATCTACTCGACCATCCTGGCGATTCAGAACCTGTGGCTGGCCGCCACCGCCGAGGGCGTGGGCGTGGGCTGGGTGAGTTTCTACGACGAGCCGTTCCTGGTCGATCTGCTCGACCTCCCGGCGGGCGTGAAGCCGGTGGCCTGGCTGTGTGTCGGCCCGGTCCACGAGTTCCAGCGCGTGCCCGACCTGGAACGATTCGGCTGGCGCACCCGCCGCCCGCTCGAATCCGCCATCCACTGGGGACAGTTCACGCCGCGCGCGGAGATCTAGCCACGGACCGGCAGTCCCCGGATAGAGCCGGTCTGGTTGTCGACCGGTAAACGGACCACAGTCGACTTCATGACGACTTCGACCGGCCTCTCCCTCACCCCCGGCCTCTGGACCCTCGACGCCACGAATTCCACCGTCGGATTCTCGTTGCGCAACTTCGGCTTTCTCCGCGTGCGCGGCCAATTCCAGCGTTTCGACGCCGGATTCACCGTGGACGGCTCCGGCGCGGCGACCGTCGAGGCCACCATCCACCTCGACTCGTTCCACACCGGCAACACCAAGCGCGACGACCACGTCCGGCACGCCGATTTCCTGGATGTGGCGAACCGCCCGACCATGACCTTCCGCTCGCTCGGAGCGATCCGGGTCGGCGAATTCTTCGAGGTGCCCGGCGAAGTCGCGTTCGGCGATCAGGTCCGTCCGCTCGCCCTCACCGCGACCTGGCAGGACCTTCGGCCCAATCCCGCGACCGGCCGCCAATCGCTGGTCTTCACCGCGACGGGCAGCCTGGATCGCACCGACTACGGTGTCGGCCCCTCCTTCGGAGGCATGATCGGCCGGTTGCTCACCCTGGATCTCGGGATCCAGCTGAGCGAACCGGCCTGATCGACGCCTCGTGACTGTCTCAGTGCTGCGGGGACTGGGCGTAACCGACGCCCGCTCCGATGGCGGCGCCGACACCCGCGCCGACCAGCGCGCCACCGGCGGCACCGACGGCGACCGGAATGGCTTCACCAGCGGCGAAACCGACGACGCCACCGATCACGGTGCCCGC